>CANQZY010000147.1 GCA_947628455.1 uncultured Methanobrevibacter sp. | reverse complement strand
TTTGCGGTTCAACCCGTGTACCTTTCCTAATATACAATGCCCCTACACCTTTAGGACCATAAATCTTATGAGATGACAAAGATAACAAATTCACACCCAACTGCTCAACATCAACAGGAATCTTACCAAAAGACTGCACTGCATCACTATGAAATTTAACCCCATTCTCTTTAGCAATCTTACCAATTTCTGCAATAGGCTGAATTGTACCAATTTCATTATTAGCATGCATAATAGTAATCAATATAGTATCATCACGAATAGCATCCTCCACATCCTCAATTTTCACTATACCCTCCTCATAAACCGGAAGATAAGTCACTTCAAATCCCAAAGATTCTAAAAAATGCAAACTCTCACGAACCGCAGGATGCTCAATCTCAGATGTAATAATATGCTTACCATCATCCTTATCCCTAAAAGCTATTCCTTTAATAGCCAAATTATCAGATTCAGTACCACCACTTGTAAAAACAATTTCATCAGGACTTGCATTAATACTTTCAGCCACCCGCCTACGAGCTTCTTCAACCGCCTGCTTAGATCTTTGACCCAAACCATACAAAGTTGAAGGATTACCAAAATCCTCATCAAAATAAGGACCCATCTCTTCTAATACCTCCTCACTTAAAGGAGTAGTTGCAGAATTATCTAAATATATCATAACCATCACCTCAAAAAAAAAATATTATTAAAATCAACTTATATCAATTATATAATTCATATAAAACCAGACTAAAGCTTATCTAAAGATTGTGAAATATCAGCTATAATATCATCAGGATCTTCAATACCAATTGAAAGTCTGACAAAATCAGGAGTTACACCAGTTGACTTTTGCTCCTCAGGAGAAAGCTGCTGATGAGTAGTACTTGCAGGATGAATAGCCAAACTTTTAGCATCACCAATATTAGCCAACAATGAAAACAACTCTAAATTATCAATAAATTTAATTCCAGCTTCTTTTCCCCCTTTAATTCCAAAACCTATTATTCCTGAAAAATTATCTTTAAAATATTTCCGATTAATCTCATAGGTTGGATGAGATTCTAACCCCGGATAACTAACCCACTGAACTTTAGGATGTGACTCTAAAAATCTAGCTACCTTTAATGCATTTGAAGAATGCTTCTTAACCCTTAACTCTAAACTCTCAAGACCTTGCAGAAAAATAAACGCATTAACCGGAGTTAACGTAGCCCCCATATCACGTAAAAGCCTTGCTCTTGCCCTTACAGTAAATGCAATATTTCCTAAATCCTCAACATCACCAAAAGCATCCCAATAAACAAGACCATGATAACTTGGATCAGGCTCTGAAAACCCTGGAAACTTCCCATTACCCCAATTAAATTTACCTGAATCCACTATATAACCACCAATAGCAGTACCATGACCACCCAAATATTTAGTTGCAGAAGAAGCCACAATATCAGCACCAAACTCTATTGGCCTAATCAAACCCACACCAATAGTATTATCAACAATCAACGGAATATCATTACTATGAGCTATCTCAGCCAACGCTTCAAAATCAGGCACATCCAACTTAGGATTACCCACAGACTCCACATAAATAGCCTTCGTCTTATCCGTTATCGCATCCTCAAATGCCCGAAGATCCTGAGAATCAACAAAATTAACATTCCTCCCCAAATCCCTTAAAGTATAATTAAATAACTGATATGTCCCACCATAAAGATTATCCGCCGAAACAATCTCATCACCAGGAAAAGTCAAATTCAAAATAGCATACGTAATAGCAGCCAAACCACTAGCAGTAGAAATCGCAGAATTACCCCCTTCAACCGCAGCTATCCGAGCTTCAAAAGCATCATTCGTAGGATTCGTAAGACGACCATAAATCTGACCAAACTCCTCCAGACCAAATCTCCGAGCAGCCTCATCACTATCCTTAAAAACAAAAGAACTAGTCTGATATATAGGCACAGCCCTCGCTCCTGTTGCAGGATCAGGCTCTTCCTGACCAGCATGAACACCCAAAGTTGACAACTTATACTTATTACCATTAACCATATTTACACCTTATCCAAATTCTTATTTTAACCATTAACTACTATAAAACTAAACATCGCTTCTATAAAAAAAAATATAATTAAATAGAAACAACACTATTATAACAATAGTTATTTTTAATATATAAACATTATCATAAAAAAAGAAAAAAAAATATAGACTACTACTTTAATAATTATAAATTCATTTATCTATATTATAAAAAAGATCATCAAAAAAAAAAGATAATATGAGAAAGAAAAAATAACCATCTTCTTCCTCTAATATAAATTCTCTATTTTTCTATATGTTTTATGCTCCTAACACTGTAATAGTATTAGAACTACTTTCAATACCACCATTAACACCAGCAGAAGCAGTTATAATATAACTACCCGGCAACAAGTTAATGGACAATCTTGCATCACCATTAGCATCAGTAAACTTATGATAAATTCTACCATTAATATTAAAGCTTACTTCTTGGTTAGCAT
>CANQZY010000146.1 GCA_947628455.1 uncultured Methanobrevibacter sp. | reverse complement strand
TTAAAATTTGAACCATGGTTACAAATATTTAACGAGGAGGGAAAAATAATTATGGGAAAATATGAAAGTGCTGAAGAAAAAATAAAAAGAGTAGCTAAATTAATAGAAAAAATAAATGCTGATCCGGAAGCTTTACAATTATATGAAGCGGAAGAAAAAAGAATAAGGGATGAGGTTTGGGTCAAAGAAAATAGTTATAGACAAGGAATTGAACAAGGAATCGAACAAGGTATTGAGCAGGGTGTTAATAGTACTAAAAAAGAAAGTGCATTAAAATTATTAAAAAATGGTATATCAAAACAAATAATCTGTAATTCTTTGGATATTAGTTTAAGCGAATTAAATTCTTTTATTAATTAAATTATGTAGTTAAATAAACTACTTTTTTAATGCTATTTAGTTGCAGATAACAAATAAAATATGCTATAATTTTATAGTAGGAAATTAGGTGATACATCATGAAAAAAGTAATTTTTTCAATAATTGTATTTTTCATGGTTACATTGTGTTTTATAGGTAGAGTATCAGCTAAAGATACAGTTTGTAGATATAAAGCTGAAGGTGATAATTATGGCTATGGCTATGATTTGGCCAAATTAACTATTCATAATGCTAAAAAGAGAAAAGCAACTTTAGAGTTTACCAACTTGGATATTCCAAGACTAAAATATTCTTTTGCTGGGTGGGGAATTCAAGAAATTAAAGTAGAATCTCATTTAGATAGTCCGATTTATAAAATTAAAAATTCTGTTTTTAAAGGAGAATTCAATCAAAAAGTGTGTTATATTGATTCAAATGTAAAGAAAAAGAAAGTAAAAATTCCAGTAAAAGAATTAGCTGATGGAGAATGCCCTGAATATGTAATGGTTTTGATTAATGATTGTAAAGCTTCTTTTTACGCAACATTCGGTGATATAGATACTTTAAACTTTATAAAAGACAGATTTAATGAAAATCCGGATTATAACTATATGGTATATGGTGATAAATTTACGCTTTATGGTTCAGATACAGATGTTGGTGACGATGATTCTGATAGTAAAGATGATGAAAAGTTAAGTACTTGTGATGGTTTATTAGGAACCAAAGTTGATGATGAATATACAGAAGGTACAATGGGATGGTTACTACAAAAAATATTTGACTATATGAAAATGGCTGTTGTAATTCTTGTGTTTGCTTTTTCTATAATTGATTACGCTAAAGCCATAGCTGCTCAAGATAGTGAAATATTTAAAAAAGCTAATATTAATTTCTTAAAAAGAATTGCTTTTGGTATTATATTCTTCTTAATACCTGAAATTGTTAATATCATTTTAAGTGTAATTGATGCCTCAGTTTGCGGAATACATTAAAAGTAAGTAGGTGAGTAAATGTTAATTTTAAAATTTACTGGATTATCAAATTTTTTATGGGATTTACTTTATGGATTAGCTTTAAAATTGGATTCTGTAATATATTCTTTTGTAGGTTGGTTGTATGAGATTTATATGCTTTTGAGTAGTGCTAGAATATTTAGGACAGAAACTTTTCAAATAGTTATAAATAGAATTTATATTATATTAGGTGTACTAATGTTGTTTTTCTTAGCATATACAATTTTAACAAATATTGTTAATCCAGATAGTTTTAATCAAGAAAACTCTGGAGTGGGGAAGATTATTACAAATACTGTGATTTCATTAGTATTAATAGCTGTTTTACCTACGATTTTTAATTTTTTGTACTCTGCTCAGGAAATTATTTTAAAAGAAGATTTTTTAGGTAAAGTTATATTAGGCAATTACTCTAATGCTGATTCAAAATTAGTTGTAACTTTTGATGATGAAACATGTCAAGGAATTAACGAAATTGGGGAAGAAGGGAATAATAATTCTTGTACCAAAACATATAAAAGCAATCCTGATGGAGATAGTTCTGTTAGTTTGGCTGGAAATTCAATAGCTGTTGATATTTTCTCGGCATTTTATTATCCAAATGTTAGTGATAAGGATAGTTCTTCAGTACAATCTACTACCGATAATGGTAATACAGAATATATAGAAGGGAACTCAGCTTATAATAGAGTTTTTAAATATGAAGAATTAGAAAATGATGGTATGGATTTTGATGATACTAATGATGCAGAGATATATAAAAAAGTTGCAAGTTATAATCCTTGCCATACCATAGAAGAAGGGTATATTTATGGAAGTGCAGCCGAAAGATGTGCTCTTGATATAGCTGCTTACCATGATGATGCGGGGAAAGAGGTTGCAGATTTACCATTAGATTATAAATCTATCTTACAATATTCTAAATCAACTGGAAAATTTGATGGTTTCAAATTATTATCAGCATCGGTAAATAACGGAAAAATGGAATATTCAATTGTGATTTCCTCTTTGGCAGGAGCTTATGTCTGTTATATGATTATTTCATATTGTCTTGATATGGGTTTAAGGGCTGCAAAACTTGGGTTTGCGCAGCTTGTTGCTCCTGTGCCAATTTTAGCAAGAATTATTCCTAAACAAGCAAGTATGTTTAATAGCTGGCTAAGCTTTAC
>CANQZY010000145.1 GCA_947628455.1 uncultured Methanobrevibacter sp. | reverse complement strand
GGGATTTGAACCCAGGCGGAGAACATCTCCACAGGATTTCAAGTCCTGCGCCTTACCAGACTAGACTATCTCGGCATATAATTAAAAGAGATCCTAAAAAAAAAATATTTAAAAGATTTAGAACTTAATTTTTAAGTTCAATTTCAATACTTACATTATCCGGAACATTGACTTTCATAACTTGTCTCATAGCACGTTCATCAGCTCCGATTCCAACCAAACGTTTATGAATTCTCAATTCCCATTTTTCCCAAGAAGCTTTTCCTTCTCCATCAGGAGATTTTCTTGTAGGAACCACTAACTTTTTAGTAGGTAATGGAATAGGCCCTGATAAATCGACACCTGTTCTTTCAGCTATTTTTTTAAGTTGATCACATACAGCATCAATATTTCTAGGATCAGTTCCTGTAAGTTTAATTCTTGCTTGATGCATTTTCATCCTCCAAAATAAAAAAAAATCAATCAAAAAAAAATAATAATAAAATATGGGAAAATTATATATTATTATTTTGATTGCACTTATTTAGCTGGAGTAACTGCAATACATAATCCAGCAGCAACAGTTTGACCCATATCCCTTATAGCAAATCTACCCATTTGCGGGATTTTTTTAGCATCTTCAATAACCATAGGCTTGGTTGGTTTAACTTTTACTATTGCAGCATTACCAGTTTTTAAGAAATCTGGATTTTCAGTTTCAACTTGACCAGTAGATGGATTTAATTTTTTAGATAACTCTAAGAAAGTACAAGCAATTTGTGAAGTATGGCAGTGGAATACTGGAGTATAGCCAACGGTAATAACACCTGGATGTTGTAAAACAACAATTTGTGCATCAAACTCTTTAGCCACAGCTGGAGCATCATCTACATGTCCAGCTACATCTCCCCTCCTAATATCGTTTTTACCTACACCTCTTACATTAAAACCAATATTATCACCAGGCTCCGCACTATCAAATGTTTCATGGTGCATTTCGATAGATTTTACTTCTCCAGAAGCTCCAGCAGGTTCAAAAATTACGTTTTCACCTTTTTTCATAATACCAGTTTCTACTCTTCCAACAGGTACTGTTCCCACACCAGTAATTGAATATACATCTTGAATAGGTATTCTTAAAGGTAAAGATGTAGGTTTTTCAGGAGCACTTAAATCATCTAATGCTTCTATTAAAGTAGGTCCTTTATACCATGAAATATTAGGGCTTGATTCTTTTATATTATCCCCTTCAAATGCTGAAATTGGAATGAAAGGAACATCATCTGGATTAAAACCAACTGATTTAATTAAAGTAGATACTTCATCTTTTAATTCATTATATTTTGATTCATCATAATTAACTAAATCCATTTTATTAATAGCTACAATTAACTGATTAATACCTAATGTTTTTGATAAGAACACATGCTCTTTAGTCTGCGGCATTACACCATCATCAGCTGCTACAACTAAAACACCACCATCAGCTTGAGATGCTCCAGTAATCATATTTTTAACAAAATCTCTGTGCCCTGGACAATCTACAACAGTATAATCATATTTTTTAGTAGAGAATTTTTGATGAGCTAAATCAATAGTTACTCCTCTTTCCCTTTCTTCTCCTAATTTATCCATGACAAATCTAAATTTATCTTCCCCATCATCTAACTGTTGTTCTGCAATTGCACCAGCTTTTAATAGTAAATGTCCAACTAAAGTGGATTTTCCGTGATCAACATGTCCAATAAACGCTAAATTAATATGTTCTCTTTCTTTTGCCATTATAATACCTCTTTTTTATAAGATTGAAAAAACATTATATTAAGCTCAATGATAGCTTAAAAATAATATGAACTTTAACATATAAAAAACTAATGTTTTTTTCACTGAAATAAAAAATATTTTTTTTTATAAAAAAAATATAAAAAAAAACAATAATACTTTAATTTAATAATACTATTCTAAATAATGATCTGGTCCATATGGCTCTGGTGACAAGCCTTTTCTTTGTCTAATCTCCTTAACAATTTGTTTTTGCATTTCATTAGGTAATTTCTCAAAACCACACATTTCAGTAGACCATAAACATCTACCTTCTGCAGCAGATCTAATATCCCCAGCAAAACCAAACATCTCAGCCACAGGAACTTTTGATTCAATCATAACCATATCCTTATCTTGCTCCATATTTACAATTTGACCTCTTCTATTTTGAACTTCTCTAGTAGAAGCACCCATATAATCCTGAGGAACATTAATAAATACTTTTTGCATAGGTTCAAGTAATGCTGGTTGAGCTAACATCATAGCACCATATATCGCTTTTCTAATAGCCGGTAAAACTTGCGCAGGCCCTCTATGAACTGCATCCTCATGAAGTTTTGCATCAACCAACTTAAATTTTAACCCCATAGCTATTTCATTTGCAACAGGACCATCATCTAATGCAGATTCAAACCCTTCAAGCAATAATTCTTTAACTTCATCCAAGTATTGAATACCACGAGTCATATTAATAAATACACTTCTATTATAAACATCCCATACTCTTCTAGCTTCTTCTTTATCA
>CANQZY010000144.1 GCA_947628455.1 uncultured Methanobrevibacter sp. | reverse complement strand
ACATGAATTTCGACAAAAAAAGCAATCTGTACAAAATAATAATGGCAATTATAGTAACAGCATTATTAACATTTATAACTACATCAGTTATATTCTATAATTATTATATAAAAACAGACGCTGGAAATATTGAAGCATTATCAAAATTTATAACTGCATCTGATTCAACTAAAACTATAGAACAAAAATTAGAAATTTTAAAAAGATATATACAAAATGAATATATAGAGAAAGTACTAAATGGTTTGGAAATAACTCATGTTATACATAGTGTTCCTTATGGAGACTCAGTTGCCGCCTATTTGGGAGCAAAATCAGTGATGATAGATATAAAAAGAATTAAATTTCCTATTTCTGGAACTAAAATCAGATCCAATCCACAACTTTATAAAGAATTTATGTGTGAATATGTGTATAATGAATATTGTAAATATGTGTATAATGAATATTGTAAATGTGATAAAACTAAAAAACTAAAAAAATAATATGATTGACTAAATGATTAAATATGGTATAATATTTTTAGCTTGAAAAAATATAGCTCTTATATAAAAAATATATAATATGGAAAGGAAGATAAAATGGTAAATTTTAAAGAAGATTCTAATTTAAATATATTAAATCATTCATGTGCTCATTTACTTGCACAAGCAATAAAACATCTGTATCCAAATGCCAAATTATGGATTGGACCAACAATAGAAGAAGGTTTCTATTATGATATAGATTTTGATGGCAAAACTATTACTGAAGCTGATCTAGAAATAATTGAAAAGGAAATGAAAAAGTGTAGTAAGAGTGCTAAAAACATTATTAGGCATGAGTTAGATAAGGAAGAAGCTCTTGAAATGTTCAAAGATAATCCATATAAAATTGATTTAATTAATAATATGAGTAATGATGAAATTATTAGTTGTTATACGCAAGGAGATTTTACTGATTTATGTTGTGGGCCACATGTTGAAAATACAAGAATAATAAAGTATTTTAAATTAATAAAGGTGTGTGGTGCATATTATAAAGGTAATGCTAATAATAAAGTTCTTCAAAGAATATATGGTGTATGTTTTCCAACAAAAGAAGAATTAGAATTGCATTTACAAGAATTAGAGGATATTAAAGAGAGGGATCATAGAAAAATCGGGAAAGACTTAGATATTTTTACATCAATCGATATAATAGGTTCAGGCTTTCCACTATGGTTGCCAAATGGAGCAACGATAAAGAGAATATTAGAAAGATATATTCAAGATAAAGAATTATCAATGGGATATGAACATGTTTATACTCCAGTACTTGCAACTACCGAATTATATAAAATTTCCGGACATTGGGACCATTATAAGGAAAATATGTTCCCAACAATGAAAATGGATAATGAGGAATTAGTACTTCGTCCTATGAATTGTCCTCATCATATGATGATATATAAAAATTCAATACATTCATATCGTGATTTGCCGATTAGAATTGCAGAATTAGCTTATGATTTCAGATATGAATCAAGTGGTTCCGTTTGTGGCCTTGAAAGAGTAAGATGTATGTGCATGAATGATGCTCATTTATTTGTAAGACCAGATCAAATAAAAGAAGAGTTTAAAAAAGTTGTAAACCTAATATTAGAAGTATATAAAGATTTTGGAATAAAGGCAGATTCTTTTAGGTTATCATTAAGAGATCCTAAGGATAAGAAAAAGTATTTTGATGATGATGAAATGTGGAATAAAGCGGAAGGAATGTTGAGGGAAGTTTTATTAGAGCTAGGAATTGACTTTCATGAAGATATAGGAGAAGCAGCATTTTATGGCCCTAAATTAGATGTTCAAATAAAAACGGCATTAGGACATAATATAACACTATCAACTTGCCAATTAGATTTCTTACTTCCTGAAAGATTTGACTTGACATATGTCGATGATACTGGCAAAAAATCTAGACCTGTAGTTTTACATCGCGCAATTACGTCAACTTCAGAAAGATTCGTAGCATATTTATTAGAAGAAACAAGAGGTAATTTACCAACATGGATAGCCCCAATTCAAGTTAGTGTAATGCCAGTAAATTCAGAATATCAAGGGGAGTATGCTAAAGAAGTGTATGAATTTCTAGTTAAAAATGATATACGTGCAAAATTAGATGCTCGTAATGAAAAATTGGGTTATCGTTTGAGAGAAACTCAAACAAAAAAAATTCCTTACACATTAATATTAGGAGATAAAGAAAAAGAAAATAAAACTATTAGTTATAGGTTATTTGGAAACAAAGAAACAACTACATTATCACAAACTGAGTTTATGAAGTTAATAAAAGATGAGATAAAAAATAAAGTCATAAGAAAATAAAAATTAAAAATGTAAAAAACACATTTAATAAAAAATATGATATAAGGTATTCATGCATATATATTAGTATATTGAAAGTGAAAAAAATACTAGTTTTTATAATTTGTTCATTAGAGAACTGATGTGTGGTGAAAATCAGTACGATTATAAAAATGAATTACAATTTTTTAGTTCAATCGGTTGTTATCGTTAAAACAAAGAGTGCATAATTTTAATTATGAATTAAGGTGGTACCGCGAATTATTTCGTCCTTATAGGGATTGA
>CANQZY010000143.1 GCA_947628455.1 uncultured Methanobrevibacter sp. | reverse complement strand
ATATTTTTTTATATATTGATTTACATATAAAAAGCTTAAAAAAAAAATAAAAAATAAAAATAATAAAAAAAGGTGGAATAATAATTATGGATAAATATGTTTGTAAAGTATGTGGCTATGTCTATGACCCTGAAGTCGGATCTCCAGAAACAGGAATTGAACCTGGAACTCCATTTGAAGACATTCCTGATGACTGGACCTGCCCTCTATGCGGAGTAGGAAAAGATCAATTCGAAAAACAACAATAAAAAAAAATAATTTCTTTAAATTAAAATTTCATTTTTTTTAAAAAAAAATATAAATTAATCTTCTATTTTTTCTATAATTTTTTTACTTTTAAATTCTAAAAAAACTTTATCACCAAACTTACAAAAAATACTGTTAATATCCCTTTTTTGAGCACTTACTAACTCATATTTTACTTTTTGACCAAAATTCTTATTAATTATTTTCAAATTATTATTTCTTATTTCACTTTCAATATTTTTCATATCCACATAATCAAATTCCAAATTATAAACATCATAATATTCCATTTCAATAATTTCTGAATTCTCAATAGCCTCCATAACCGCCCTACTATATGCTCTTACAAGTCCGCCCGCACCTAATTTAACACCACCAAAATATCGTGTAACTACAGCAGTAATATTATGAAGATCATTCTTTTTAAGAGCATTAATCATAGGTTTTCCGGCAGTTCCTGAGGGTTCACCATTATCATCATAACCTTCACCATCACTTGTAATATAAGCTGTACAATTATGAGTAGCATCTTTAAAATCCCAACTTATCTTTTCAATAATCTGCTTACTCTCAGATTTACTACAACTAGGAAAAAGCCTAGCAATAAATTGAGATTTTTTAATCTTAATTTCACCTTGTGATGGTTTAGAAATAGTTTTCATAGTTATCTTTAAATAAATTATATACCCTATATAGTTAATAAAGATTTTTTTAAAAAAAGGTGGAAAAAATTGAACAAAAAATCAGCTAAAATATTTCTAATACTAATAATAGCAATTTCAGCATTTTGTTTTGCAAATATTTTAGCAGCTATAAGCCCACATTACGAACTAAACTTTGAAAATAATAACTCTACAAATATAATTAACAATAACACCACTAACGACACCAATTTAACTAACAATACCCCACCTACATCCACATCCTCTTCCAATTCAATAAATAATAAAAATTCATCCAATAATTCCAATATATATAAACCATCACAATCATCGGAAAATTCACATAATGAAAGCACAGATAACCATAGCAACAATCACAATAGCATAAAAAATACCACTACAAATTATCCTGTTAACAACAATAAAAATCCAACCACTAACCACAAAGAACCCGCCCACACTAACCACCCATCTAGCGATAGCAACGACAAATCTCAATTAGAAGAATCATCATCCGGAGTTTCACATATATCCCGTAACATATCTATCTAAAAAAAAAAGAGTAATAGTAATTGTAATTAGAAAAAAAAAGGATATTATATAATTCTCTTTTCTTCTTTTTTTAAAAATCTAGTAATTTTTCAGTATCTAAAATAACATCATTTATAACTAAATTTAACAGCTGTTTTCCATATAATTCATCTACTTCTACACCATTTTCCTCTATTTCTTTGGCGCCTTCTTCAATATTGGGATCATTGGCACGTGCTTTATGAAAACCATATAAACCAATTTCTTCAAATTTTTCCACATTATCTTGATTTTTAACTTCACTTTCGTTTAAAATTCCAATTATCTTAGACATGGATAATTCACCTGTACCGCCATGCGGTCCTTCACAGTCAATAACTTTGTTATTTAATATAACTGTTAATCCTGTTTCATCTTCAATTATAGGTAACTGAGTAAATATAGGAATATTTCCTCCATGAGCATTCACAATGATTACTTTTTCAATACCTAAATATTTTTTCGCAGAATTCAAATTTTCAATTATATTATCCTTTAATTCTTCTAAACTCACATGAACACCATGATTAATCTCATCTAATTCATGAGCAGGATATATAACTCCTAAAAACTTAGCACCACACTCCAAAGAAGCCTTAAGCGCAATATAACTAGCTATCTTCGCATCAGTATCAATAGGAAGCGCAGGCCCATGATTCTCAAGATGAGACCCTAAACCAATTATCCCCACTTTATGAATATCAGGATTCCTTATTCTACCCGCACCCAATCTTAAATTAACCATAAAATAACACACCACCCACATCACTACCTCTCAAAATTCCAAATATCATCGCCCACATAATGTTTTGTCTCAACTGCTTTTCCATTAGAATCCTCAATCATCTCCAATCCTGAAATTAAACTAACACCCACAGCCAAAGGCTTCTTATTTTTCTCATCTATAATTGTCACAACATCACCCTCAACAATACTATCATCAGCATCAACAATACCCGGACTCATAACATCCGCACCATTTGTCACAAATCTCACAGCACCCATATCAACAGTCACATTTTTACCCCTAACATCATCATTATCCAACAAAGCCTTAATTGTCGGATAAGGCTCATTATCAATCAATATTATATAAGGCTCATTATCAACCAAAATAAAAGAATTAAAATCTGTTTCAAGAATCTCCACGTTTTTCTCAC
>CANQZY010000142.1 GCA_947628455.1 uncultured Methanobrevibacter sp. | reverse complement strand
ATTTTTCATATAATGTTTTATTTCTTTACAATCATTCAATTTAGATCTAAACTCCTTTTAAATTTTAAGATATCTTACATCTTTATATTGATTAAATTATAAAAAAAGTAACACTTTTTTATAATAATTTACAAATTTTGAAATAATTATAGCATAAAAGGTAGATAACTTTTATCTACCCCTTTAATCATTTTTTTATTTGCCTTATTATAATCATATATTCTATATATTTTCTATTTTTGGTATTAAACTTAAATTATTCAAAAATTTTTACTTCCTACTTCTCAAATAAATAACTTAAAGGGGGAATTATCCCCCTTAAGTTTAGTTTTGCTTCGACTTAAGTAAAACTCTAGGCAGTGTTCAGTGCTACGAAAGCACATGCACATGGCGGAACGCATAAGGCACGCTAACGTAGTCCTCATCATGAGGATTGAAATCGTACCTGCCAAGATCCGCGGGTGGAAGATTGAAATTAAAATCAGAACTGCCACCCAAATAGCCACTTCCTCCATTTCTGAGTTTTATAATTCTCACACGTGGAAGTTTATCAGCCTTTTTGAATAACTCATTCACTGATTCTCCATTACAAATTCTCATTTGTAACTCTAAATCACAGATGACTTCATCACACATTCCCGCACCTACTTCTACACACATATCCCGCATTTCCTGTTCAGTTTTGTACTCCCAGCTATGCTCGAATATATATGTTTCCATTAAGCTAGTATATTGTCCTGGGTTTTCATCAGCGATTTTATTCGATTTTTCAAATCTTTTCCAATATGCTCTTCCTTCATCTCCTGCCTGATTGCACTTGTGGCAAATTTCTTCTTTACTCTTGTTAATAGTTTCTCTGTCAATTCTAAACCATTCGCCTACTTTCAGTCCATTTTTAATTACCTTCTTCTTCAAAAGTCTTTCATAATCCCTAACAATGTCTTCTAAAGGCATCATCCGACCATTAAAAAGTTGGACATGCAGTTCCTCTGCACTTTTCTTCACGAACACATTAAGCATAATGTTGCCCTCCTGCCATTAAAAAAATAGTAAAGCAAAAGCTTCCTCTTATCTATTCTAACATAATTTCCTATTTCTTGCAAATCTACATAATTTATTGCATAATGATTTTTAATCTCAGCGAAAACTTACTTATCTATTTTTTTCAATGAAATCATAATGCAGATCAAAAACGCCCTAACAATTTTTGCAGGAAGAAGGCGACCTCTCCTCTACCAAAAAATGCCTAAAAGCGTGGCTTTTAGCAGTGTGCTCTTAAAAAACAGAGTGGTCAAAGTGACATCTCCTTCTCAATCTTTATTTCAATCGGTTTATCTAAAATCCCCTTCTTTTTCATATTTTTGAATAATTGAGAGATTATTTTACTGTCTACCATTTGACTGTCTTGGGCTATTTTCAAGGCTTTTTCATTACTGGGAGAATTGTTCGTCATCATATCACCGTTGCAACTGCTTTCATTCCGATTTTCTCCGTTCTCCTCCTGATTCACATTGTACAAGTCTTGCAATTAACTCTCTATCTGAAAAAGCCATCTCATCACCTCACTATTTCATCATATTAAGATAGCTGGATAAATGTGCAATTTTATGATAAAATGTTTTAAAATAATTTAAATAAAGGATTTTTAATATATGAAGTTAACCTATGTTGTAACACCTAATACACACTACGCTAATTTAAAAGAATTACTAAAAATAGAATTTCTAATTTCTGATAGATTATTATTAAAATTGAAAAGAGAAAATAAAATTTTAATCAATGGCTCTACCGCTTCTATGGGAATGAATCTAAATCCAGAAGATAAAGTTGAAGTAAATATTGACTTCACAGAGGATAATTCTAATATTACTTCTAAACAAATGAATTTAGATATTCTCTATGAAGATGAGGCATATTTGGTTATTAATAAACCTGCCGGAATTCCCGTTCATCCTTCAATGGAGCATTACGAAGATAGTCTTTCAAGTGGAATAAAATATTATTTTGATAAAATAGGTCTGCATAAAAAAATACGACCAGTAAATCGTTTGGATAAAGATACCTCTGGAATTGTAATATTTGCTAAAAATGAATATATCCAAGAATGTCTTATAAGGCAAATGAAAGCAAAATCATTTAAAAAAGAATATATTGCAGTTTGTGATGGTATTATTAATCAAGATACACGGTACAATTGATGCTCCTATCGCCAGAAAGCCAAATAGTATTATAGAAAGATGGATTAATGAAGATGGCGATTCTTCTACTACACATTATGAAACTTTAGATAGAGTAAATGATAATAACTTATCATATTCAATAGTTAAATGCTATTTAGAGACAGGTAGAACTCACCAAATTCGTGTACATATGAAACATATTGGACATCCGCTTCTTGGCGACACTTTATATTTCAAACCATCAACTCTAATTTCTAGACAAGCTCTCCATGCCTATAGAGTTACCTTTGTTCATCCACTTACAAAACAAAAAGTAGCATACATAGCACCATTACCAGAAGATATGAACAAATTATGTAAAAATGTTAATTTTAAAAAAAACAGATAGGTTATTCCCTATCTGCTTTTATATATAAAGTAAATCTGTAAGCCGGGTTCTGTCAAGAATAGTCATTTATCTAG
>CANQZY010000141.1 GCA_947628455.1 uncultured Methanobrevibacter sp. | reverse complement strand
GGCGGTCCTTCTCCTAAAATGGTTAGATTAGCTATGGATAATATAAAAGATTTTTTAGATGAAGAATTTGAAAAAAAAGGTATTTAATCTTTTTTATTTTTTAAACTTTCTAGATAGCTTTCATGTATTTCTTCTGACATTTCTTTGTTGCCTTCAATTATAGGGCCAATATATCCGCATACCATACATTTCCACATGGACCAGTTTTGGGGTATTATCCATTTTACTTTTTTTGATCCGCATTTAGGACAAATTTTAAATAACATATTTTTTTTAGGACACTCCATTTTATTTTATGTTTTATAAAAACTCCATATTAAGTCTAATGCTTCTCCAGGTTCTAATGCTCCGGATCGTGTTTCTCTAAGTATTCTTTGGATGGAATATTTTTTTAGATGAGGATATTTTTTATGAATTTCGTAGAGTAGTGGGCATCCAAAACCTTGAAATTCCATTAAATCATATTTTCGAGTTAAGTATTTTATATCTTGTTTACTAACAGCTAAACTTGCGGGAAGATTTAATCGATATAATTGATTATCATGCTGAGTTATACATTGAGTGCCTGTTGAAAGCATATCACCATATATAACTAAAGGTATTTCTTCATTTTTTGCAAATCTATACACATTATTTTCAATATTTTTAGAACACCTACCACACGGATGAAACCTACCACTCAATGACTGTTTAACAAATTCCGAATAATCAACTTCAACATAACTATGAACAACATTTAACTTCTTGATTAATTTATCAATATTTTTTTTAAATTGATTAGGCAATATTATTGTTCCCGGATCAACAGTAACAGCTATAGGATTAAAACCTAACTTCTTCGCAACAATCAAAGAAAAACAACTATCCACACCACCCGAAAGAGCCACCACAGCTTCATGATCATTGGATTGTTTAAAAAAATTATCTTCAAAATAACTATCAAAATCCCAACTATAAATATTATTCAATCTTTCTTTTAAAAGCAATTTAAAATTATCCATACCAACAATACCACATCCAAAACCATCCAATTTTTTTTGAGACAATTCTAACTCATAGCTCTTTAAAATATAATCTTTATAACATTCCACATGAATACTATCAATTCCAAATTTCTCTCTAAGCTTACCCACAACCCATCCTCCTTTACCTATAACCGCAGATTTATCCGGACGATCTTCTGTTACTATCCACATTTCATTTGCATTTTCACTATAATATACACTTCTAATATGAATTTCCACACTTTCATGACCAATATCTGATCTTATTTTATTTATCTCTTTTAAAATATTCTCTTTTAAATACAAACTACTCAACCAACAAATAAATATTATATAAAATAAATTTATGCATCATTAACTGATAATTTTAAATATATGGATTAGTAAATAAAATATTTAACTAAATTGGTGTAAAAATGGTTAAATTTAGGGATGTTTTAGGAAGTGAAAAGAATAAAAATAATGTTCACTTACAATTTGAACCTGAAGATAATATCCAATTTGGAGTTAAATATAAAGAAAATTCCAAACCACCAGTCATAGGAATAAATCCCGTCATTCGTTCAAATTCAATCATATATAACGATGTAACCATTGGAGACGACTTTAAAACAGGTCACAATGTAGTAATTCGTGAAAATACAAATATTGGCGACGATGTATTAATCGGAACAAACACAGTCATTGAAGGCGATGTAATTATTGGAAGTAATGTAAGCATACAATCTAATGTCTATATTCCCACCAACTCTGTTATCGAAGATAATGTATTTATCGGACCATGTGCTTGTTTCACCAATGACAAATACCCTGTACGATCCAATTATCCATTACAAGGACCCAAAATAAGAAGAGGAGCATCCATAGGTGGAAACACCACATTCCTTTCAAATGTAGAAGTAGGTGAAGGATCCATGGTAGCTGCAGGAGCACTAGTTATACACAGCGTACCACCATACTACCTAGCCATCGGAACACCCGCAAAAATCAAACCATTAGCAGACAATCTCAAAGTACCCAACCGATTATAAAAAAAACTACAAATAACTATTTAAACTATAAAAAATATAAAAAAAGACTAAAAAATAAAATAGGAGAAAAAAAATATGGCAAAATGGAAATGCAAAGTATGCGGATATATCTATGATGATAAAAAAGGCGAACCCAACAGAAATATCGAACCTGGAACAACATTTGAATCATTACCTGATTCATATAAATGCCCACTTTGCGGAGCAGCTAAAAACATGTTTGTAAAAATAGAAGATTAAAAAAAAAATACACTCTTTTTTTTATTTAAATAATTTAAAAAAAAACTAAAATAGGAGAAAAAAATGACAAAATGGCAATGTCCTGTATGTGGATATATTTATACTAATCAAGAAGCTCCAAACAGTAGAACATACAACTTAGCTATGAGAGCTTTCCTATACGGATATGTTCAACAAGAAGAATATGAAACCGAAATACCATTTGAATCATTACCTGATTCATATAAATGTCCTGTTTGCCAAACACCCAAAAGAAGATTTGTAATGATAGAAAGATAACTATAAAAAAAAAGACTAATTTAATTCATTGTCTTTAAAAAAAAACAATCAATTATCATATTTAAATATTTTTTAAAATATATACTTCTTTTTTTAAAAACATAAAAAAAAACCCAAAC
>CANQZY010000140.1 GCA_947628455.1 uncultured Methanobrevibacter sp. | reverse complement strand
ATGTTGGATATAATCATTTTTTTGTGATATATTATCTCTTAAAGAAATAAGAAATTTAGGTACATTAATGAACAATCCTCTACATACAAGATCTGATTTATACCATATACTATTAAAATAAGCATTAAGTAATTTTAATACCCAACTACTTTTCCCATTTCCTGTATTTCTGGAATAAATATATAAATTATTACCTTGAATGATATATTCTTCAATATTTTGCTCTATTATTTTAAGCCTTTTAAATGCCTCTCTATCTGAACCATCACTATCTAATCTTAAAGGTATATTTTTTCTTTGTTTATCTGACAATAATGCCTCATCTTGAAGGCTATTTATCTTAAATAATCTAGTACAGAATTGGGGGATATTTATGTTCTGAGATGGACATTCATTATTTCTATATTTTTTACATTTTTCTTTAAAATCGCATTCTTTAAAATCCATTAAAACACCTCGTCTTCTATAACTGCTGGCTTCATATTAGAGTAATCAATATTTTGATAAGATTTCTTATTTTCTTCTTTACATTTTTTCTCATATGTATTTATAGCCCAACTTAAATCTCTAAACCCATTTGAAGCACCTATGTTTATAATCTTTAATGCAATATCTAAATCTCTATTGCTATAATTATCTATTACATTTTGTCCTTCTCTTACACATGCTGAAGACATCCAACCTTGACGTGCTATTACTGCTTCTATCCATTCTTCATAGGCTTTTTTAAGTTCTTCATTTGTTGTTCTTATATTTTCTTTCAAATTATTTAATATTGCTTCTTGTTTTGTTATTCTCTTCTTCTTTATAGGTTGTATTATTCTATCGACTAATACTGAATTATCATCAAGTAATATACCAGTTAGGGCATCTGTATTTATTTTTAATAGATTTTTGTTTGAACTATCAATATTAATTATTGATAAATCTTCTAAAGCTTTATCTAATTCTTTTTGTTCTTGGCTTTGAAGAGTTGTTCTCTGTTCTATATAATTCCTATCAAGTTTAAAATAACCATTTTCATTTATTTTACTCTTTTGTATTGCCTTCTTATTAATATTTAATAATTCACCTAAATATATTGCAGCATGGAGACCTATTCTATGGGCTAACTTTAGATTGAAACTTACATACATATCTGTACTTAATAAATCTAATACCATTTTTCTCCTTCCCTATTTATAAAAATTAAATCTTATCTTTAATTGCATGAATGATATGAGACCATTTTGTTGAAATCTCTACAAGATTGTCAATATCTTCAAGTGTATTGAAAGATTCATTCATTATAAAATCATCAAAACTTGCTAAGCTATTTTTATATAAATCATTAAATGATGTTTCATCTTCTGCATAACGATAAAGTAAATCAAATTCAGTATCAGTAAGAGTTGTAAAATCATTATGATTAAGTACCATAAAAATTCTCCTTTTTGTTTTTATTTTTATATAGTATAAAATACTTTATAAGAAAAATCAACTATTTTTATTAATATTCTTTCATAGCCCTAGTATAGAATCTTGCTAACTTTTTCATACTACGATTTACAGCAGTTTTCATTCTGGCTCTTGTCAATGATTTAAACTCATCCACGGCATATTTTACATCTTCTACTGGTTTATTAAATAAATCTGCAAATGTTTTGGCATAAGTAATATTTAAAGCTCTTAAATGTCTCATTAATTTCTTTTCATTAAATATGCTAGTAATTGCACCTGTAGTCATCTTTTCCTTTTCAAATACATCATAATTTATAATACCATCAATAAGAAAAGCTGTTGTGTAATCTTTATTATCAAATGATGAGCTAATTAATTGATTAATACTGATAGTGCCCTCATCTAATTCATTAGGATTGTAACAAGGAAGATTAGGGGCATCTGGGTTTTCTTCTTGTAACTTTTCTATACTTTCATTTCCATAATTTTGTTTTCTTTTGAAGGTATTAGAACTTTGGAAAAAACCTAATCTTTCACTCATAATACATCTATTTATTACTTTATCTGGCCCATTTGGGTCCCCATATAGTTTATTATCAGGTTCTAACCACTTTCTTTTTTTAATTGCTCTTAAAATTGCTTGAACTAACCAATCATGGCAAGTAAATTTATCTACACTATTATAACTTGCATTATAGTATTTATTAAGAGCCCCCCAATATCTACAAATTATAGCACTCATATAAGCATTTGCTAATACAGGGTTTTTTTCTACCTCTATATATCTACTTACAAGTACATTTTTATTCATTTTTCTCCAATCTTCCTTAATGCTTAAATCTGCACATTTTTCATATTCTTTTTTGTAACTATTAAGCAAAACAGATACCTCCTATTCCTTTCATGCATATAGTAAAAAGAAGCTGACTTTTTTTTTATAAAAGCCGCTTCTTTTTATTTTTAGCGACTTTTTTGTCGCTTATATTATATTGCAGATATAAATAAAAATCAACTATTTTTCCACGAGATCTAAAACATATTTTTTTAGGATTTGTAAAGTCTGCTCTGATAAATATTCCCCATCTACTAAATATTCTCCTATAGCACCTTTTTCCTCTACTATCTCATCTACTTTCTCATCTACAGTATCCGAAGTAATAAGATAATATATGTTAACATTTTTTGAAGTACCTATTCTATGGATTCTATCTTGTGCCTGTTCATTTTGGGCTGCTGTCCAACATTGAGACATA
>CANQZY010000139.1 GCA_947628455.1 uncultured Methanobrevibacter sp. | reverse complement strand
AATCCTACTTCATGAATATTATCAATTTTTTCTTTATCAAAATTGCTTTTAATTTCTTTTAAATCTGCAAATTTACTGCTACCGTGCTCATTTTTATTTGATAGCTTTCTTTTAGAAATTCTTGGTTCGATTATAAGAATAAAAATAATCATCCCAATTACTATAAGTAATAATATAAACATTGTATATGACATTGATTCTAATTTAATACTATCCATACGCTCCAAAATTCAAAAAATTCCTACATATAATTAATTTGTCTTTTTCCTATCTATATCTCTGTTTCTTCTGGATTGTCTAAAGAATTTTTATTAAAATAACTAGGTATTGAAATATATATATTTTCCATTGCCTCTTTTAATGTGCAGTCATCTGGTATATACAAATCTCTTTCAATTTTTATTCCATATGGTAATTCTAATTTTTCTAAATCGGATAACATTACATAACCAAACTCAGCCATCTCATCATCTCCCAAATGACAATATCCAAACATTTCATAATCACCATTATCTAATTTATTACCTTCTGTAATAAACCATGTTCCAACACCAATTGGATTAAAGTAC
This sequence comes from uncultured Methanobrevibacter sp., assembly GCA_947628455.1. Taxonomy (GTDB): domain Archaea; phylum Methanobacteriota; class Methanobacteria; order Methanobacteriales; family Methanobacteriaceae; genus Methanocatella. The sequence goes on along the minus strand of CANQZY010000139.1, from coordinate 2,128 downwards.
TTTACCACAACTATAGAATCACCTAATAATCCATCTTGACTTCCTAATGGGTATTTTTTTAATTTTTCTTCTATTTCTTTTGTCATAAGTTCCATAATCTCACTTTCTTCTATTAATTAGTATATGAAGATTCATCATTAACAGCTGAATCTTCCTCATATTCATTTTGATAATCAATTACATAACCACCAATTTTACCTTTTTCATATACACATGATAAACACTTTAGTACATCTTTTTCATTAGTAAATTCTTCTATAGAGCAATTATTAGTTGTGTTATCTACAGCTATATACTTATTCCCATCTTCACAATAAAACAATTTTTCATTTGGTGGCATTTCTTTTTTATTAATCCAATCATCTACATATTTATTTAAATAATCTTTATTTTCTTTTACTATTGATAAATCATTTATATAAAACTCTTCAAATGCATTTTCCTTATAAAAATATATATTATTAATTTGATCGCCGATTTCCATACTAAACCAATTATTACGATTAAATAATTTACGTCCTCTTTGTAAAGCATCTTCAAAACTATTAAATTTTTTCTTTACCCAATTAGTATTTCTCTCATCTCTATCTTTTTCAGTTTTCCAGTATTTTATGGTATATTCTGTATACATATAATCTTTTAATAATTTTCTATTGTAACATGCTCTTTCATATGTACCATAATTAAATTTTATTTTACTTCCTTCTTTTTTAAATACAGGTGTATTAAATAATTTATTCTTTAGTTTATCTTCTAAATCTCCATTTAGAAAAATCTCACCATAATCAAGAAAATATGATGGTATATTAACAGTAATATCTGCATATAGTTCTCCATTTTTTTCAATAAGTCCCAGATATATTCTTCCATTCATATATTTAGACATAATTAAGTATAAATCTAAATTATCATAATTAACAATTGGCTTAACTTCATATTTATTAAATAATTCTTCAAAATTCACTTATAAACCCTCTCCTATACCGATATTATTTTCTACTTCACTTCCTGATTTTTCGGATTCAATTTTTAATTCTTTTATTTCAAATTGACTTATTAAATAATCTTTTAAGTCATCTACTTCATACCCCATATAATCACTTAAAACACCAGATATAAAAAGAAAGCAAAGATTATTATTTACATCTTTACCTTCTACAACTTCTCCAAATGTACCATCCCCTCCTGTTCTGAGTGAACAAGTAGGTTGCCATTCATCATGTGAATCTATTATCCCTTTAGCTTTATCATTAACTCCTAGTGCTACACAAGCAGTATCAATTCCTATTTCATATTCTTTTAAATTAATATTATTTAAATATGATAGTTTTGTTTCATCAAAATCGCATACATCTTTATCTCTTTTAATTAACATATTAAATTCAATATAACCTATATCAAAATCTTCTATTTTTTCAGTTTTATGATTAATATCTAAATCAACTATCCAATCTTTCTCTTTTAAATCATTTATTTCATACCTACACCAAACATCCTTTTTATATGAAGGATCTGAAATAACTATATGATTCAAATTATCTATTTTTCCATTATAACGCATCTTATATACCTCCTTTTAAATTTCCATTTCATATTCATTAAGAAACCAATCAAATACTTGATTTTCATTTTCAAAATCCTCTGTGAAACAATCATGACTCATATTATCTATTGCAGTAAACATTCCATTATCATTCACACAATATAATAATTTATCATTTATAGGTTGATTCTCATGATTAATCCAACTATCAATATATTTTCCTAGTAATTCTTTATTTACTTTTGTAATCTTTATATTATTTATATAAAAATCTTCTGATTCTTTATCATGACTATAATAAAGATTATCAGAAGAATCATATAATTCAATACATACACAATTACCATCATCAAAAAAATTTCTTAAATTTTCGATAGCATCTTTAAGATTATCAAAAGTATTATAATATTCATCTGAAATTCCTTGTTCTCGATCATATTCAGTTATCCATACTTTTGCATAAAAATTATGAATATCATGTGTTAATACCTCATCATTTAAAAAATTTTGATCCTCATACCAATAATATTCAGTCTCTTCACAAGTTAAATCACAATCATCTGATTCATAATCAAAACTAACATC
>CANQZY010000138.1 GCA_947628455.1 uncultured Methanobrevibacter sp. | reverse complement strand
AAGAGCTGTACTTAAAGGATATCCTTCATATTCAGCATTTGCTTTAATATCTCTTGTAATATACTCATTTGCAAATTCTTCGCGAGCATCAATAGTGTAGTGTTTAGAACTCCCTATTTGTTCAGCCATTTGTTCTGCTTTTTTTATATCTTCTGCTCCTTGACCTACATCTACACATACGGTTATTACTTCCATATCATAATTTTTTTCTAATAATTTAACACAAACAGAGGTGTCTAAACCTCCGCTGAATGCAAGACAAACTTTATTCATATTGAATTCACCTATAAAAATAATAAAAATTATTTATATAAAAAATTATATTTGTAGTTTATTAATAATATAAATTGTATTATGTTTAAATTTTAACAAGGGCATTGATATCTTTAATATAATTAATCATTCTTTTATAAGTTGAATTTGAATTTAAAGTATTCACATTTCCAATTATGATCATTTTACGTTTAGCACGTGTAAGTGAAACATTTAAACGTCTCAAATCTTTTAAAAAACCAATTTCATTGTGATTATTGCTTCTTACAGTAGAAATTATAATTATTTCTTTTTCTCTGCCTTGAAAACCATCTATTGTGTTAACCTCAACAGGAGTCATATTTTTAATATAGTTTACTTGATCAGCATAAGGAGTTATTATACCCATATCTTCTTTTTTAACTCCAAGTTTTTCATAAAAATTAACTATCTTAAGTGTAATTTCACTTTCAGCAATATTTATGATAGATTTAGAATCTTTAAGTTGTTTTTCTTTATTATTTTCAAGATTAGAAGTATCAATCATAACAATGGAATTCTTATCGGATAAAAGTTGATCTTCAATATCAATTTCTGCAATCTCAGATAAATTATCTATTTCTAAAATATCACTAAGTATTATATTATTTACATCATTTGCACTTTTAATTTTTGAATTATAAAATTCTCTGTTAGGAAATTCCATTAAAATATTATTCATACGGTATTGAATGTTAAGTAGGGTCGATTTAGATGGATATTTTGTTATTAACTTTTCAAATAAAGTGTTAGATAATTCCTGTGCTTTACTACTTATTATTGTTGGCGGAAGTTGTTTATGATCTCCTGCAAGAATGAATTTTTTTGCTTTAGCTATAGGAATTAAAACGCTTGGAATTGTTGTTTGTGATGCTTCATCAATAATAGCCACATCAAATTGAATATTTTCTATCTCTTTCATAGCAGTAGATGAATTAGTAGATAGTATTGCATCACTTTTATTTATAATTTCTTCTACTATTTTTTCTTCTATTTTTTTTATTTTTTTTATTATTTTATCTACTTGTTTGTTTTGTTCAATCCATTTTGCCATTGAAATCATAACTGCACTACTTATTCCTCTGCCTCCTTTTCTTTGTACACCTAAACGATATATTTCGTTATCGCTGTATCCTCTTTTTAAGCTAGGAATTGGTTTTGTGTGAGTATCACGTTTTTTAATTATTTTTTCTTGTTTTTCTCTTAATATTTGTATTTCTGAATTTAGTGGGTGATGTTCTATTTTATATGCTAATGTAAATTTAATATTTTCTTTAGAAACTCTTTGAGGATGACCTAATCTTGTTAATTTTATTTTATTATTGATTTTTGATAATATTTCAAGCATATTATCCACTGCATTGTTACTTTCGCTGGTTATTAAAATTTTTTCTCCTTTTTTGTATTCTTGATTTATAATTTCTATTAATGTTCGTGTTTTACCAGTTCCAAATGGTCCGTGTATTAAAAAGAAGTTGGGGGTAGCTAATGCTTGTTTTACAGCTTTTTTTTGAGAATCATTTAATCCTTTATCATAATAATCTAAATTTGAATTTATTATTGATTGATCACATTTTTGTGGTTGTTTTTGAGTTAGAATATATTCAAGAGCTTTTTTTCCTTTATAAGAGAGATTATTAAGATTATCCTCCATTCTTTTATAAGTAATATCGTTTGCATATAAATCAATTCTAACATATTTTTTTAAAGCCCATTTAGGAACATTTTCTAGTGCAACTTTTATATATCTAGACCCTTTTTCTGTTACAGTACCTGTCAAATCACTTTTTAAGGGATTTCCTATACTTATTAATACAATATCGCCTACATTGATTTCAGTTTTTATTTTTCTTTTTCGACCAAATTTTATTATATTAAACCCTAACTCTTTTCCTAAATTTTTACCTTTAACTTTATTTATAGTTCTCCCTAATGTTTCACGTTTATGTGCGGATAATTTTTTAATTTCATTTATCATTAGGTTTATTTCAGCATCTCTTTCGTAATTTACTAATTTTATTAAATTTTTTATATATTTTTTCATCTAATATCATACCATCTGCAATATAATAATCATTATAAATTCTATAAATTTATATTATGCATTTTATAATAAATATAGTAATTATGGAAAAAAATAATCTAGAATATACCTACATATCAAAAAATTCTGGAGGATATATATCAAAAAATAATATTATTCTAAAAAATATTAATTTAAACAATTTAAACATTTCAATTTTAAATTATTCTATTTATGGTACTCCAATATATAAAATAGGGAAAAAAGGTCGGAAATTTTTAATTTTAGCGGGTATTCATGGTAATGAACTTCCACCACAAATTGCAGCGGTAAAATTAATAAATGATTTAATATACCGAAAACTTAAAGATATTGTATATGTTATTCCTTTTGCAGCCCCTAAATCTTCCATGATGAATATAAGAGAATATGATAATATAGATTTGAATAGATC
>CANQZY010000137.1 GCA_947628455.1 uncultured Methanobrevibacter sp. | reverse complement strand
AAGTAATGGAAATACTAATTCAGTTGTATTGGGAAAGAATGCAGGTGCTGGAATAGGGTTATATTCAATAGCTATAGGATATAATGCTATTGTACTTAGTCAGGGTGTAATAAGCGCAAACGCTTCAATAGCTATAGGGAATAGTGCAAAAGCAGAAGGAGAGGCTAGTATAGCTATAGGAAATGGAGCTCATTCCTATGATTCTGATATAGCTATAGGGGATGGGACTTCAGCATCTGGTGGTAATTCAATAGCTATGGGTTATGAAGCTTCAGCATCTGGTTATAATTCAATAGCTATAGGGAATGGGGCTTCAGCATCTGGTGATAATTCAACGGCTATAGGGAATGGGGCTTCAATTAGTGAAGGAAATACGGTAGTATTAGGGAATGAAAAAATTATTTCATTAAAATGTCATACAACATCAATTACTTCAAATTCAGACATTCGTTTAAAAGAAGATGTTGAACTCATAGATACTGAAAGATGCTTAAATGATATATTGCGTTTACCAGTTCATAGATATAAGTTTAAGAAATGGGCTTATCCTACAGCAAAAGATATTCACGTTTCAGGATTTATAGCGCAGGAAGTCGAGGAAGTATTCCCAAAATCAGTCTTTGTTGGAGATGAATATTATGATGAATATGATGAGGACGGGAATCCAATATTTGAGCAGGAAACGGATAAAAACGGAAATCTTGTTTATGATAAGGACAATAATCCCGTGATGAAAAACAAGAAATTCCTAATGAAAGATGTTAAATCAATTGACACTAATTTTGCTATCCCAACAATGTGGGCAGCAATTCAATATATGGCTGGTAAAATAGAAGAATTAGAACAGGAAATTAAGGAACTTAAACAGAGTGAATAAAGAAATTTGAAAATAAAGAAGGTGTGTAAATGTTTGGAATGGAATTCTATAAAGAAAGGAAGCATACAGCCCACAAAGAATATACTTGTGAAATGTGTGGAAAACCTATTAATATAGGAAAAGAATATTGGGAAGAAACTGGAAAATTTGAAGGTGATTTCTTTGCAAGAAGATTACATCCAAGATGCCATAATTTTGAAACTAAATATTGTTGTGATATAGATCCAGAATTTTGTTGGGATGGTGTACAGGATCATATTCAGGATGATTGTTGTTTTGATGGAAATTGTAGTTATATGATAAATAATAAATGTATTTATGATATCTATAATTGTCCCTTTTTAACTTCCGAATATGGAGATCCAGTAGAAAATTAAAGAAATTTTTGAGGAGATAAAAATTGAAAGAACAAAAGTTTACATGTAATCCCACAATAATTCAAACAATTTGTGATTGTGGTGGAGTATTTATAATTGATAGAAGTGCATCTGCATTAACATCAGATCCACCTAAAATGAAACACATTTGTGATAAATATGGAAAAGTAGAATATTTTCAAAGCTTATACCCAATTGTATTTTTTGAAATAGGTAAACCTATAGAAGAAGAATCCCCAAGTAAAGTTGTGAAGTGATATGGAAAATTTGGATTTAATTTTATTTTCTATAAAACCAAAATGGTGTGAACTTATTTTTGAAGGTAAGAAGAAAATTGAAGTTAGGAAGAAAGCACCTAGAAAAACTCCATTTAAAGGACTAGTTTACGCAACTAAAGATAAAAACTACAAATGGAGTGGGGAAGTTATAGGTGAATTTATTTGCAATAAAATAGATACTTATAATACTTCTTGGCTAGATGGTGAAGATAGGTTAAAAGAATCTACGTGTTTAAATGATGAAGAATTGATGGATTATATGGATAGCTTTTTAGATAAGGATTTCTATTTAATAAATATTTCAAATCCTATTCTTTATGATAAATCTAAAACCCTTGACATGTATAGAAAACCAAAAGATATTGCTTTAGATTGTGGTTATGGGAATTTTAACATCTATGAGCAAAAAATTCTTCGCCCTCCTCAAAGTTGGATGTATATAAAGGGAGAATAAATTAAAGATGGATCTTATTTTGATTTCAAATATAACTGCTATTTTAGTGCTTATAGGAGGTTGGACTTTATTTATCTATTTGTTAGAGTATTGGTTTTTAGATAAAATAGGTAGAGTCAATACCTTTTTAACTCCAACAATTATTTGTGCAAATACTAAATTAAATATAGGAGTTAGCTGGCTTATAGTTATTTTATTTAGAATATTTAATCCAATTTATTCTATATATATTTTAATTTATTGGCTTATCCATAGAAAAGAAAATTGCTAAATTGTGCATAGAAATATTTAGGATGAGATAAATGGATAATATAATTAGTTTAAATCAACATTATGGTTATGTGATAAGTATAGAGAATGGGAATTATTATATTGATAAAAAACCATTTGAATATTTATATGACATAAAAAACCTCACAATTGAGGATTATTTTAATTGGCATAATTTACCAGGCCCTTATGATGAATATGGAAACAAAATAGAAAAAAGAGGGCTTTATTTTTATAAATTAAATACAAGATTTGCAATTATGTTTTTTTCAAAAGATGGAAATGCAGTAGAAGAATCAAATATCTTAGCTACAAAATTTTTAAATACATATATGGATGAATTAAAATTAGATGGTAGTATACATAAAAAAGAAAATATTGATGTACATGCAGATATGCTTATAATAAGAACAGATATGTCTTTATTAACAGAGCAAGATATAAGTGTTATTAACAGAATGGTGAGCGCTATAGAATAATTCCTCACTATAATAAATACATACATCCCTAAAAAAGAGA
>CANQZY010000136.1 GCA_947628455.1 uncultured Methanobrevibacter sp. | reverse complement strand
TTGGGTTGGTTGGTTCTTCTATTCCTGGTTTTTCGGTTGCGCCTGGTTGCACACTAGGGCCTTGTGATGGTCCAGTACTACCAGCTGAGTTAGCAGGAGCTTTATGTGGCACTTCACTGTCTGATGGTGTGCCGGCGGTGCTGGATGGTCCGGTTGGTGTGCCGGTTTGATGATGTTTACTAGGAGTGCTTTCAGATGTATTAGAATTTTGTTTATCATTTTCAGGATTAGTATTGCTTAAAGTTTTAAGATAAGCTTCATATTCTTCTACAGTTGGATTACGGCCTTTAATTGAAGCAAATCCTGTTCTCCAGTTTTGATAACGTGTATCATTTATGTATGGATTTTTAAGTTTTTCATCAGCAACTTTATTTGCATCATCAACAGCAGGATCTAAATCTGTTTTTATTTTTGATATATCATTAGCATATGATTGTGTATTGTCTTTTTTTTCTACAGCATAACTATAATAATTATTTTTTTTATTAGAATTAGCCCAGGCTTTTTCTAGAGCATCTAAATGCTTTTTCGCATCAGCAGCAGCATCTTGTGCTTTTTTCAACGCTTGATTTAGTGTATTTAGTGCTTCGGTTAATGATTTTTTAGAGTCAGTTATAGATTTATATGTTTCAGCTGATTTAAGAGAATTTATTCTACTGTTAATTGTTTTTTTAGCTTTATCAGCAGCTTTTTTAGCCTCTTCAGCAGTCTTTTTAGCACTTAAAATATCTTCTACTTCTTTTTCAACAACTTTATCATTTGCAGCTTTGTCTGCTTCGGCTTTTTGAAGAGCATTTTCATCGAATATCTCAGGATCACCAGCACCTATACTTTGTAATAAGTTTTCCTTTTTTTCCTCAAGTTCTTTTGCTTTTACTGTATTTTTTTGTTTTTCTGCATCAGATTTACCATCATGATTATCAGAAAACTTACAATTACTAAATATATTTTCAAGACCATCTTTATTAGTGCTATCACCTTGAGTATTTACTGCAAAGTCACCTTTTTTATCACTTCTATGTAAATAAACTGCTCCACCTTCAGTTCCAGCATAATTATTTGTAAAATTACAATCTGAAATCTTTATATAACTATGTTGAAATTGATGATTATGAGAGCTGTAAAATATTGCTCCTCCAAGATTAGTAGCTGAAGAATTTATTTTATTATTTACAAAATTACATTTGTCAAAAATACCTTTACAAATACTTCCATTAAAGCCGAATATGGCTACTGCTCCACCATATATGAAACTTTTAACTGAATTGTTGGTGAAATTACAATTGGTAAATTCACCTTCTCCATTTCTACTGATATAGACTGCTCCTCCACTAGCACGTGATATAGCATTATTATTTGCAAAATTACAGTTAGTGAATTCACCATGGGTATGGTGTCCTCCGAGTTTGCCTGTTATGGATACTGCTGCTCCTCCTTCAAGACCAGAAGGTCCACTAATGGAGTTGTCGGTGAAGTTACAGTTATTAAAAGTTACTTTAGAACCATTAGCAAGAGTAACTGCAGACCAATTAAAGTTTTTAAAGTTTACATTGCTTATAGTTCCATTACTATTGCTGAAAATTACAGATACTTTCTTATGTTGTGCATCAACAGTTTTACCACTACCATCTATATTAAAACTACCATTATTAGATACTGTATAATTTTTGCCTTCGGAAATAGTTTTGTTAAGATTAGTGAAATCTACATTGTTGTCTGTGTTGTATGTTGTGGTTTTATCATTGCTTGAATATGTGCTTGCAGATTGTGATAATTTTTTGAGGTTTGCACCTTCACGTCCATCTTCAATAACAATATTATTGTTTTTATTTGAGTTTATGTCGTTGCTAATAATGTTTATGTCATTATTAGTGTTTTCTGTATTTGTAGTATCGTTGGATATTGTAGTTGCTGGGGTGTTAGCGTCGTCTATTTGATCTATATCGTTTGCTGCAGCACAGGATATTGATGCAAATACTAACACGAGAAATATTAACAATATCTTTTTATTAAATTTCATTTTTTGATACATCCTCTTATTTTTTTTAATATGTTTAAGAACGTAACCCGCATCTTTTAAAATAATTATTTAAAAGAAAATAAGTTCTAAAAAAGAATATGATTGTAATACATTGATTGGTTGTTAATTAATTATATTATTTCAATATTGATTGTGAGAGTTTGATATTTTTCTTGCTCTTTTTTATTAAGTGAATAGGTAATATAATATACGAATTATTTTTTTTATAATTTAGTTATTTAGAAATTAAATCTAAAAAAAATGAATTCTATTTAAATAAAGTATTTTTAAGTTTTTATTGTATAAAAAAAATGTTTTTGGCTTTTTTATTAGTTCTTAATTAATAATATATTTTTTTTTTAAAAGATTGTATAAAAAAATATTTTTTTTTTAAGTTCTTATTTCAATACAAGTTACTAATTTCTATTTATGTGTTGGTTTGATTATATAAATATTTTGACTTTTGAATTTTTATTTTAAAATATTGTAAAAGACAGATAATTATAATTTTTTATTAAAATATTGTTGATAAAAATAATTAATTATCTATGTTAATAGTAATTAATTCTAGATTTAGAATAAGATTATATTTCTACTGTTATATGTATACTAAACTGTAACTTCATAAATATCATGCTAACACTTCTACTATTGAATTCAGTATATGTGCTTATAAGTGGTCGGAACTTTTAAAATTAAATAATATATTGGTTAGTCTTTTTTTAGAGTATTTAATATTTTTTTTAAAGAGAATAATTTTTTCTTTGTAATTTAGCTGATTTTGTGATTCTCCTTCTATGTCCTTGGATTTAGCTTTATCTA
>CANQZY010000135.1 GCA_947628455.1 uncultured Methanobrevibacter sp. | reverse complement strand
TTTATTTATAATTTCATAAAATTTATTATAAAGTTAAACTAATTTATATTTTATCTTGTGATTTATATGAAAAATAGGGTATATTGTGTAGTAGTTAGTTAAATAATTGCTTTTTTATAATTTTTCGGTTTATCATAAATCATCATGTTTATAAATATTTTTAAACATAAAGAATATTTGATTAAATGTAGGTGTGTGAATGTTAACTTCTGTACAAAAAGAAATTTTACAAAATTTAATAAATTTATATCAATCATCTGCGGATAAGTCGATTAAGGGAGAAGATATTGCTGAAGTTATGAATAGAAATCCTGGGACTATTCGTAATCAGATGCAATCTTTAAGAAGTTTAGGTCTTGTTAAAGGAGTTCCTGGGCCTAGAGGAGGTTATAAACCAACTATTGAAGCTTATCATTCATTAAATATCACTGTTTCAGAAAAAGAATTTCATGTTCCAATTTATAAAAATGGGGAAGAATTAAATGATGTTTCTGTTGCTAAAATTGAATTTACCAGTATTCCTAAACCTGGTGAATGTGAAGCAGCTATTAAAGTTTTAGGAAATATTAAAGATCTTAATTTAGGTGATGTAATCCGTATTGGACCTACTCCTGTAAATAATTTAGGTGTTATGGGAAAAATTGTAGGTAGAGATGATATGGATAATATTTTACTTGTAGATACAACAACAATTAGAAGTATTCCAAAAACTAAAATTGGAGAAATCGCAACCAAAAATATTATTAGTTTAAAAACTACAAATACTCTAAAAGAAGCAGCAAAAATTTTATATTCAAATTCTATTGATGGAGCTCCAGTTATGGAAGATAATAAAGTTGTGGGAATGTTTACAGTAACAGATATTTTGAAAACATTGGCTAATAATAATGAAAATTTGCATATAAAAGACTTAATGTCGCATGATGTTGTTATTGTAAATGAAGATATGATGATTGTAAATGCAATAGAAATCATGTTTAAAAATGATTTAGGAAGATTAATTATAACAGATAAAAATAATAATCTAATAGGAATAGTTACAAGAACAGATTTAATAGATTGCATTACTAATTTAAAAGAATTTCCAGTAATTACAAAAAAATAAAAATTTTTTGCTGTGATTTGAATGAAAGTAAGTCAGATTAATATAAAAAAAGACATGACTATAACTGAGTTAATTGATCAATTTGGTGAAAGCGGAGTTTTAGGTGCAGGAAGAGTAGCTAGAGCTAGAGATTTATTAACTAATATGATAAAAGATGAGGACTATAATATTTTTTTAAGTTTAGGCGGTCCTTTAGTTCCTGGCGGACTTCGAAATATAATTTCTGATATGATTAAAAATAATCAAGTTAATGTAATTGTAGCTAGTGGAGCAAATATAACTCATGATTTATTAGAAAGTTTTGGAGGTTCACATTATAAAAATATTGGTAAAAATGATGAACAACTTAATGCTGATGGAATTGGAAGAATAGCTGACATATATACTCAAAGTAAAGATTTTGAAACTTTTGAAAGTGAAATTAATAAGATTTTTGAAAAAATCTCAGCTAAAAATTCTAAAATTTCAATTCAAGAACTTCTATATAAAGTTGGCTATTTTATTAATGATGAAAATTCTATTTTAGCCAATGCTTTTAAATATAATGTTCCTATTTTTTCCCCGGGTTTAATTGATAGTATGTTTGGACTGCAACTTTGGATTTTTAGTCAAGATCATGATTTTGTTGTAGATGCAGTAGCTGATATGCATATTTTATCAGATATTGTTTTTGAAAGTAAAAAAGTTGGAGGAATTCTTCTTGGAGGAGGATTAACTAAACATTATACTTTAGCTTCTAATATTTTAAAAGGTGGTCTTGACAGTGCAATACAAATTACAATGGATAGGCCCGAGACTGGAAGTTTAAGCGGGGCTCCTTTAGAAGAAGCTAAATCATGGGCCAAAGCTAAATGTGGTTCAAATTTAGTAACAGTTATTGGTGATGTAACAGTTATATTTCCATTAATTTTAGCATCAGCCATAGATAAAATATAGATAATTGATAATTATTTTAAAATATTATAAAAGTTATTTTTAGAAATAGATCCTGCAAATTCATAGCTGATTTCAAACATAATAAAGAAAATAAATGTTAAAATATTAAAAAATCCTGAAATAGCTAATATAAATATAATAGTTTTCATAACAAATCTATATTGGAAAAATAGAATTGCATATTTATTGTTTGTAATGTTGGATATAGTTTCATGACCTATTTCATCAAGTAAAGCAGAGAATATGCATAAAAGTAGGATTCCCATTGATAATTTAGGAATTCCATAAATTAAAATAATAAAAACAAAAATTAATAATGTTAATAAATGATGAATTCCATCAACCTTAAAAGCTATAAAATTACCTATTAAAATAGCTATAAAAATATAAGCTGCTTCTATATTCATTATTGTTGCAATAGCTGTAGAAATAGCGCAAATGATTCCAGTGAAAATTGCTAATTTTTTGTTTGAATATATATCATTTATATCATCTGAGATTTTCATGGAAAATCCTGATAATATATAAAGAATAGGTAAAATAAAATAATACATTTAAAATCATCTATTTAGCAATTTTTTATAAATTCTTCAATTGCTTTTTTGGGATCTTCTGATTCGTAAATAGATCTTCCAATAATAACTGCATTAGCATATTGTAAAGTTTCGTTGATATTTCCTCCTTGTTTTCCTATTCCGGGAGCTATTATAAATTTGTCTTGGCCTATAATATTTCTTATTTCTTTTAATCTGTTTATTCTAGTGGCGGGTGCAACATAATTTTTTATTTTCATTTCTACTCCCATTTTAGCTATTTCATTGGC
>CANQZY010000134.1 GCA_947628455.1 uncultured Methanobrevibacter sp. | reverse complement strand
TGGCAATCTATTGAGCAAATATGGGACGATGTACGTACTAAGTGTGATGAGGATGGCAAAAGCGGTAAATTTATTTTAACTGGTTCATCTGTTCCTGTTAGATCTGATAAAATTTTTCATTCAGGAGCAGGTAGAATTTGCAAATTAAATATGTATACAATGTCTTTATATGAATCTGGAGATTCTGAAGGAATAGTATCTCTTTCTGATTTATTTGAAAATAAAGATATTGCTATAAATTTAAAAAATAAACCATCTATTCAAAAATATGCTGATTTAATTATTAGAGGTGGATGGCCGGCCAGTTTGAAATATGATAGTAAAAATTATTATAGACTAACTGAGAGTTATATCCAAGATGTTTTAGATCACGATATTAATTATGATGGCATTGCTAGAGATAAAGAAAAAATGAGAATGTTATTACGTTCATTAGCAAGAAATGAGACTACACTTGCAACTAATGAAAAATTAGTTAGTGATATTGAAGAATATACAACGGAGGAGCAATATCGAATAAGTAGAAATACTGTTGCTGATTATTTAAATGTTTTAAATAATATTCATTTACTTCAAAATCAATTACCTTTTTCAGAAAAAATACGTTCAAGTGTGAGGGTAGGAAAAACCTCAAAAAGGCATTTTGTTGATCCATCATTGGCTTGTTCAGTTTTGGGATTAAAACAAGAACAATTAATTAATGATTTAGAATTATTTGGATTTATGTTTGAATCTCTAGTAGTTAGAGATTTGCGAATATATATAGAATACTTAGGTGGGCATATTTACCATTTTCATGATAATAATACTGGTGATGAAGTGGATGCTATTGTTGAATTAAGCGATGGAAATTATGGAGCGATAGAAGTTAAACTAGGTGTTGGTAAAATAGAAGAAGCAGTTAATAGTTTGTTTAAGTTTTCAAAAAATTGTGAAATTCAGCCTAAGTTTATGTGCGTAATTAGCGGTATGATTGACTATGCTTACAAAAGACCAGATGGAATATATGTAGTTCCAATAACAGCTTTAAAACCATAAAGTTTGACTTATATAATAGTTATAATCTAAAATAATATGAGATTAAAATTAAGCTTTAATTAATATTGAAAATACTAAAAGAAAATTAATACAATATATCATTCATAAAATGGTTATATACAAAGAAAAAATACATATAAACTACTTATTGAAATCATAGTATTAGGAGGTTAAAGTAATGAATACAACAAAAATGGTAGTTTCAATTAGTGAATATCCACAAAATAAAGAATGGAAATTCAAAACTTTTGCAATGCCGAAGTTACCAACAAGTGATATTGGTGAGACGGAAGTCATATATAAAATATTGAAAACTGTTCAAGAAGGTAAAACTTCTAATGATTTTATTAAATTTGATGGAAATAATAAAGCGTTTAAATTAGATAGAATGTATGAATGGCTTAGACCATTGGGTTTATTAAAAAAAGAAAATTTGGTATGGAAACTTACAGATTTATCAGAAAAGTATTTAGAAACTCATGATGATTTATACTTGACTGTAATTTTTTGTTCTTCATTAGAATTTATGGGAGAAATTTTGTATTTGCTAAAAACTCCACAAAAAATGAATTATCTTCTAGAAACTGCTGTAAAAAAATACAAAATAAATTGGAAAACTCCTTCTGAAATAAGAAACAGGATAAAATGGTTTAGGGATATTGGATTTATAAATTATGAGGATTTTAAATTAGAATATAGTCTAACAGATGCGGGTGAAGAATTTTTAAATAAAATTAAGATAGTAATGCCTGCAGATATCGAGGAAGTAGTTGATTCTACAGAATCAGAAAACATTATACCTTTATCAGATTGGAGTTTAAACTTATACAACAATGGTGAAAATTTTGAAAAGAAAATGACTATAGGATATATTCCTGGTAAAACTATTGATGCTATAAATATTATTTCTGAATATTTGCATCTTTTGATGAATGAAACTCTTGTTGATGATATAAGAGAATATTCAACAACTAATTATCAAATTGCGTCTTCATCATCTAATGCTTTTTTAACTTTTTTGAATAATATTGGTTTTGTTGATAGATTGACTAAATTGAGCTATAAGACTTCAAAATATGGTGTTGAGTGGTTGGATAATGAATCATCTTTAAATTTCGTAGTTTGTTTAGAAAAACGATTTTTATTTATTTTTGATCTTTTAGCTGAATTATCTATTGAAAGTAGGACTACAAAAGAACTTACAGCAATTGCAAAGTCATCATACGGTTTCGATAGAGAAAACATAGACGAAATAAGAAAAAGAATTATTTTTTTGAAATCTGCCAATTTGATTATAGAGGATGGATTGGAAAAATATAAATTAACAATTAGAGGTAAAAAAATATTATCATTACTTGATATCACGTGTAAAAATATAAACAATAGTAGATCAGAAAAAGAAGGCCTAAGTGGTTCTAAATCGCCTGTTGATAATTTGTTTGTAGAAGAATTAATAAAAGAGTTAAGATTGTCTTCAAAAGATTCATCCAATCCAAGTAGATTTGAAAAATCAATTAGGGATGTTTTTGAATACCTTGGGTTTAAAGCAAATTTGTTTGGCGGTTCTGGTAAAACGGATGTATTGATTCAATCTCAAACTTCTGAAAGATTTTCTTATAAGGTTGCAATTGATGCAAAATCTACAGCTTCTGGAGCAGTTGGAGAAGGATTAATTAATTTTAATAGTATAGAGGAACATAGGGAGTTACATAAAGCGGATTATAGTTTGATAATAGGATGTAGTTTTCAAGGGGAAAAAATTTATGAAAGGGCTCAAAAGTCAAAAGTTGGATTGTTGGATGTGGATTCATTAGAATCTTTAGTTAGAGAACATTCGATTATTCCATTAACAAGTTCTGATTACAAAAAAATATTCCAACAAAATGGTTTAATAAGCATAGATG
>CANQZY010000133.1 GCA_947628455.1 uncultured Methanobrevibacter sp. | reverse complement strand
CAGCACTTTCAGGAAAAGAACTTGCATATTCATTAAATTTTCCTCAAAAATCTATTGCGGGACTTCCTGTTATTCAATGTGCTGAATTTGGAAGAAATATTACTACATATGATGATAATATTAATGATGATAATAAAATAGAAATAGGTCATATTTATCACATGAATCATGAAGAAAAAAGTGAAGTAGAAATTTCTAAAAAATCATTAGCTTCACATACTTTTATTACAGGTAGTACAGGTTCTGGTAAAAGCAATACTGTATATCAGATTATAAATAAACATTATGAGCAAGGTGGTAAATTCCTTGTAATTGAACCTGCAAAAGGTGAGTATAAAAATATATTTGGAAACAAAGCTGATGTAAATGTGTATGGAACAAATCCGAAAATTATGCCATTATTAAAATTAAATCCTTTTAGTTTTCCAAAAGAAATACATATATTAGAACATTTAGATAGATTAGTAGAAATATTTAATGTGTGTTGGCCAATGTATGCAGCAATGCCTGCAGTATTAAAAAAAGCTATAGAAAGAGCTTATATTGATACTGGATGGGATTTAACAAATTCTACAAATGATTTTGACGAAAACTATTATCCAACATTTAGTGATGTTGCTAGAAATATTAAAGAAATTATAGATTCTAGCGAATATGATACAGAAAATAAAGGAGCATATAAAGGTTCTTTACTTACAAGATTAGAATCTTTAACAAATGGTATTAATGGAATGATATTTAATGAAAATGAAATTCCAGTAAATAAACTATTTGATGAAAATACAATTATTGATTTGAGCAGAGTTGGCTCTACAGAAACGAAATCATTGTTAATGGGAATGTTAATATTAAAATTACAAGAATATAGAATGACTTTAAATGTAATGAATGAGGATTTGAATCATTTAACAATATTAGAGGAAGCTCATAATATTTTAAGAAACACTAAATTAGAAACAAATATAGAAGGAGGAAATATATCTAGCAAAAGTGTAGAGATGATTTCTAATGCGATTGCTGAAATGAGAACCTATGGAGAAGGGTTTGTTATAGTTGATCAAGCTCCAGGATTACTAGATATGTCGTCAATTAGAAATACAAATACAAAAATTATAATGAGGTTGCCAGATAAAGCTGATAGAGAATTAGTTGGTAAATCTGCTAATTTGAATGACGAACAAGTAGAAGAATTAGCTAAACTTCCTTGTGGAGTATCAGCAATATATCAAAATGAATGGATAGAACCAGTTTTATGCAAAGTAGATAGGTTTATAACTGATAATTTTAAATATAATTATGTTCCTGAAAATATAGAAAATGAAGACAATTATATAGAAGATAAATTAAAAATAGCTGATTTATTGAGCAAAGGAACACAATTAGGTAAGGAAACTATTATATCAGAAATTAAAGTAACATTAGATAAATTGAATCTAAATTCTTATAGTAAAGTGTTGGTAATGAAAATGCTAAATAATCCACCAGTCGAACCAAGAATGACGAAGTTAGCTCCTATATATTCTTCAATGTTTCCAACTGTTTTAAATATAGTTAAAGAATCGTGCTCAAATATTAGTGATGAAGCAATATGGACTCAAAATGCTGAAAGAGAATTAGCGTTTATAACACAAAATCAAATTCATAATGAGCAAGTTAGAAGAGATATTATTCAGTCAATATTTACTCAATATTTATATATTGAATTAAATGATGTTAATAAATTACAAGACTGGAGAGTGAGAGGTAAACTGGTATGAGTATAGAAAAAATGTCTGAAAAACTAACCGAATCAAATATACCTGCAAAAGGACAAGATGTAGATAAAAGGATTGAGAAAAATGATTTAACAGATATTGGGCAAGTTAAAGAAACTTCCAATATTGATTCCAGATTAGAAAGTTATAAAGATGATAATGGAAAAGAATATAGAGTTGGAGATAATTTGATTCCAAATAATCAATATGAATTAAATGGTTATAAGTATGAAATAGATAGTTTAGGAAGACAGGAATCAGCTAAAGGAACATTACATTTGAGACAGCGTGAAGATAGATTAGCTCAGAAAGATTCCATGGATAAAGTTGGAAGAGGGGACCAGAGACCTACTGATGACATAGGGCATATAATTGGTGATCAATTTGATGGACCAAGTGGAATAGAAAATAGTACCGCACAAGATTCAAAAGAAAATAGGGGAATTTATAGAAATCTAGAAAAACAATTAGCTGATAAAATAAAAGAAGGTGCGGATGTGAAAGTTAAAATAGAGCTAGTTTATAATAATAATTCATTTAGACCATCTGCTAGGGTTTTTCATTATTCAATAAATGGTGAAAAACATGTACAAATATTTCCAAATGGAGGTTAAAAATAATGAAAGAAATAAATAATGAAATTTTTAATGAAATACAAAATTACTTGCCTGAAAAATGGGATAGAGTTATATATTGGGCTTTATATACTAATGATAGCTATTCTATGAAATATTTTGTTAAACAAGATGATAAATATATAGATTGTTTTGATTTGTATGAAGATGAGGAGTTAATTGATTTATTTATAAAATTAGATGAAATAATACAAAATTATAAAGCAAAATTAAAAGAGTTTGATAGATGGACATCAATGGTATTAGAAGTTAATTCTGATGGAAGTTTTAAAACAAACTATGATTATGCTGATTTAAATGATATGATAATTGAATATGAAGAAAAATTAAAAAAAGAATATTTAAAATAAGCGATACTTAAAAGGAGAGATATTCTATAGCTAAAGTTTTTTATCTGTTTTAATTAGGTAAATAATGATTTAATATAGGAGTTTAAAAATGTCGAAAATAATAAGATGAAAACTTAAGAATCATACTATCAAAACTGAATATCACCAAAAGATTGAAAATACAAACCAATACTTGACAAAAAAATGGAAGACAAATATAATATAAAATATATTTGAAAAGATAGGGGAGAAAAAAATGAAAAGA
>CANQZY010000132.1 GCA_947628455.1 uncultured Methanobrevibacter sp. | reverse complement strand
ATTATATATCTCATCATCTGATAGATCTAATATATCAAAAGGTAGACACTGAGATTGATGATCAATGTAATAATCTTTATCATAATCTTTTCCTTGACTGTATTCATAGGGTACTGCTCTTTGTGAGACTGATCCTTTACCTTTGATAATTATATATTGAATAATTGTTCCTTTGGTTATTGAAATTCCGTTTTCTTTTAATTTTTGTGCTGCAACAACATGAGGCCCTACTTGTTTGTATTCATCTAGGTGTTTAGTAATTTGTGTATGGATAATAAGATCTTTCATAGGTACTTTACCGGATCTTAGTTCTTTTAGTACTTTTTTAACTTCTTCGATTGCTTTTTTACTATTTCCTTCTTTAAGGATGTATTTTAAAACATTTTCTTGGGTTTTTTTAACTATGGGTGCCCAGTCTCTTCGAACTAGTTCTAGGCCTTTAGCTATTATTTCTCCATCTTCAATAACAGCATATCTTTTTTTACTTACGAAGAATCCTCTGCGATAAAATCCTTCATATTCAAGTTCCATGCTTGCAGGTAGAAGTGAGTTTAAATCTTTAAGGAATTTTTTAGCTTGATTTTTTATTTCTTTTTCTAATTCTAATTGTTCGATTGTTTCTTCTTGCAATTTAGCACCATGAAAAATATATATTATTAGAAAATATTAATTGTTTATTAAATACATGTAGGGTTTTTTTATATAAAAAATTATTTTGATTTAACAAAAGTTTTAAAGTTAATAAAAAATATATGGTTTAATTAATGAAAAAAACTGACAAAGCAAGTGAAAGTGTTGTGTTTTTTGATGTTGATGATACTTTACTTGATACTTCAAAATTTGTGGAAACTGCAAGAAAATCTGCTATAGACTTGATGGTTGATAATGGTCTTCCTTTAGATAAAAAAATAGCTTATTCTACTTTAAAAACAGTTATTCGTGAAAAAGGATCTAATTATGATAAACATTTTAATGTGTTGACTAAATCACTTCTTGGAGAAGAAGATCCTATGCTTGTAGCATTAGGTATGGTGACTTATCATAATGTTAAATTTTCACTTTTAAGACCATTTCCCAAAACCATTGATACTTTAATATATCTTAAAAGTCAAGGTTATAAATTAGGAGTAATATCTAATGGAATTACAATAAAACAATGGGAAAAACTAGTTCGATTAAATATTTACCAATTTTTTGATGAAGTGATAACCTCTGAAGAAGTAGGTTATTCTAAACCACGTAAAGAGATATATGAAGTAGCGCTTAAAAGAATGAAAGCTGATCCCGAAAAAAGTGTTATGATTGGCAATAAATTCTTAGAAGATGCATTAGGTGCAGTTGAATCAGGTCTAAGTGCAATTCTTGTTAATTCTCATATAAAAGAGCATGAAAGAGAAAAAATAAAAAGAGAAAATCTAGATATTAAAATTTTAGAAAGTATTGGAGAAGTTAATACCGTATTATAAATCCAGCTCTAAAGTAATGGGGCAATGATCAGATCCCATTATTTCAGATTCTATACCTGCGGATATAACTTTATTTTTTAACTCTTTATTTACAAAGAAATAATCTAATCTCCAACCAAGATTTTTATCTCTTGCATGATAACGATAGCTCCACCAAGTATAGTTATCAGCTTCCTTATTAAATAATCTGAAAGTATCAATAAAGCCTAAATCTAAAAATTCGGATAACCAATCTCTTTCAGCTGGTAAAAATCCAGATTTTCTTTTATCTTGATGTGGTTTTGCAACATCTATAGGTTTGTGAGCAATATTAACATCACCTGCAAGAATAATATTATTTCCATTATCTTTTAAATCTAGTATATAATTGGTTAATTGATTACAAAATTCGATTTTTTTATCTAATTTTTCACCTTTAGGCCCGCTATTTGGAAAATAAACATTAAGTAGAATAAAATCATTAAAATCCATTCTTAAAATACGGCCTTCTATATCTAATTTAGGCACTTGCATTCCATGCATTACGTTAATGGGTCTTGATTTAGTATAGCTTGCTACACTACTATAACCTCTTCTTTCAGCGAATGTGAAAAAAGAGTTATAACCTTTTATTTGATATAATTCTTTAGGAATTTCATCTAATTGTGCTCGTATTTCTTGGAAATTAATAATATCTGCATCATTATTTTTAAACCAGTTCCAAAAATCATTTTTTTTATTAATAGCGCGAATACCATTAACATTCCATGAAGTTAATTTAATCGACATTTTTAATCAATTCTTATATTTTTTTGGGGTTATAGATTAATTCCTTGTGTGATAGGTAGATCTCTAAGCCATTTGATATCGCTTTTATATAACATTCGGATATCTGAGATATCATATCTTATCATGGCTAATCTTTCAATGCCTAAACCGAAAGCAAGTACGGGTATATCTACGTCTAATGGTTTGAGAACTTCGGGTCTGAGCATTCCGGATCCTCCTAGTTCTATCCATGATTGTTTATCTTCTAGGTATACTTCGCATTCTGTTGAGAGATAAGTGTAAGGGAAATATGCTGGTCTGAATCTAACTTCGAAACCTAGTTTTTTATAAAATTCTTTTAAAATGCCTAATAGGTTTTGATAGCTAATTTCTGGAGAGCCGACAATGCCTTCAACTTGGTGAAATTCGGGTAGGTGTTTGTAGGTTATTGTTTCTCTTCTAAATACTCTTCCTACTGAAAACATTTTAAATGGTGGTTCGTTTTCATATAAATATTTTGTAGAAACACCTGTTGTATGTGTTCTAAGCACGCTTTGACGTGCTATATCTTCGTTCCATTGGTATTGCCAGCCAGTAGAACCTGTGTCTGATCCGTTTTCATGTACTTCTCGTGTGAGTTTAACTAGATGTTCGTCATCGGGTAGGTCGCAGGTTAAGGGATTTTTAACGTAGAATGTGTCTTGCATTTCACGAGCTGCGTGATCTTGAGGTTGGAAAAGTGAGTCGAAATTCCAGAATGCTGAGTCAAGGATATCTCTATTGGAT
>CANQZY010000131.1 GCA_947628455.1 uncultured Methanobrevibacter sp. | reverse complement strand
GTCTTTCACCTTCAATACCCATATGAGGCAATAAATAACGATTAATGACATCTTCTGCACGTTTAATACGATATTCCTCTGTCATTCCTTTAGCTACACGATTACCGATATATTTAATAGCTGCAAGTTGAAGATAATCATTTCTTTCCTCTTTAGTCATTTTTTCCATTTCTTTTTGATCTAATTTTAAAGCAGATTCAGATACTTGTATATCATCAGCAATAATCATTTGTAAATTAAAATCATCAGAAATAGTAGTAATAATTTCTTGATCAGTAGATAATCCAAGTGCTCTAAGCAAAATTACAAGAGGTATTTCTCCTGGGACATATGGAAAAGAAATTCTTAAGAAAACTCCGCTTTTACGTGGTTTCTTATATTCTAAAGAAATTCTTGCTCTAAAACCACTTTTGATTGAAGTTACAATTGCTTTGGCTCTTCTATCTTGTGGTTCACCAATACGTTCAAGAATTATTTTATTAGGTGCAATTTCCTCCATTGTTACAACAGCTCTTTCAGAACCATTAACAATAAAATATCCTCCTAAATCTTGTGAATCCTCACCTTTTTCTATTAATTTTTCATCACTAAGACCGTTTAAATGACAAATATCGGATTTAAGCATAACAGGCAATTCCCCAATATAAACTTTCTCCAATGGATTATCTTCTCCTTCTTTATTTAAAGCCATTTCAAGATACATGTGAGCAGAATAATTTAAATTTCTAAGTCTAGCTTCAGTCGGAAATATTTCACTTTTAGAACCATCTGCTTCCCGAGTATAAGGTTTTTCAATTGAAATTTTACCCGTTTTTAAAGTGTATTTACCATTTTCCAAGCTAATAGGCTCAGTAATATCAATTATTTGTTGTATTCTATTATTAACAAAATCATTGTATGATTTAATATGATGATCTACTAAATCATATTTATCAAAATATGCATTGACTAATTCCCAATTCTTTTCTGTCATAGATGTCCCCCCAGCAATAGAAATTATAAAAATAAATTATACAAAAATAAATAATAAGATTTTAGCAAAAAAGCATAAATTAAGATTCATATAATTCATTTGATTAATATTCTTAATTTACTCATAACTATCTCATATCAGATAATTCCTCTCAAATCAAGCTCAAATTTATTATAGTATTGAATTTCTAAAATAAAAATAAAAATGTAGAAAGAATATACATAATCTAGATATTTCAATATTAATTCTTTAACTCTCAACCTTCCGATAAGTAACAAAATTACCTGCAGTTTCGCTCTCACGGGTGATTCTTAAAATATCTCCTTTTTGAGCATTAATTTGTTTTACAACAGGATCTTCAGGTTTAATTTTGGGAAGATTTTCAATCTTGAAATCACAATCTGCAAGTTCATCATCTATTTCTGACTCTGACATGATTTCATGTTTTGGAACAAGTTTATGTTCTAAAATATTAATTTTCAAATTTATTTCCTCCAGCTAGAAAATTTAAAATAATTAAAATATAAAATTAGAGCGGGCCCGACGGGAATTGAACCCGCGGCCGCTTGGTTAAAAGCCAAGCGCTCTGCCAGACTGAGCTACGGGCCCTGAAGAAAAAACATATACATAATTTAAATCAATTAAGCGCCCTGGCCGGGATTTGAACCCGAGTCGCGGGCTCGACAGGCCCACATGATAGCCCCTACACCACCAGGGCAGCATATTTAAATTTTAAACATATTTAATTTAACATTATTAAATATGAATTGTTTACATTAATTTAATGTTAATCATAACATATAAATTTTTCTATTATTAAATAATCCCGCCTGCCGGACTTGAACCAGCAACATTTGGATCTACAGTCCAACGCTCTGCCAAATTGAGCTAAGGCGGGATCCAATGGGGCCGCCCGGATTTGAACCGGAGTCTCAGGCTCCCAAAGCCCAAAGGATCGACCAAGCTACCCTACGGCCCCATTAAATAAATTACTATATAACATATATAATACATTACGTAATATATAATTCATATTATATAAATGTTTCATATTTTGAAAATAATTAATAAATTTTAACTTAATTCAAAATTATTAAAACCAAAAAAGCCCCGAACGGGAATTGAACCCGCGACCACGAGATTACAAGTCTCGCGCTCCACCAGACTGAGCTATCGAGGCAATTAAAAACATAATTTATACAACAAAATACTATTTATAATAACCAATTTAAATACTTTACGAATTTTTAAAAAAAAAATTAACTTATATAAAAAAAAATCATCAAATAAGAATATCAAAAAAATACAGTTAACATTAAAAACAATATTCAAGAAAAATCTATTTAACTATTAATATAATAAAATTAAGTTAAAATAAAATAACTTTACAAATACAATATTAAATAATAAACTATTCTCCATAAAGAGATTTAAATAAATTTTTAAAGAATTTATTCAAATAGTTAAAGATATTATGAATAATTTAGATTTATCACTTTATTTAGTTACAAAAAATAATAAAAATGAAAAAAAGTTTTTAAACACCATTGAAGAAGCTATCAAAGGTGGAGTCACTATAGTTCAGCTCAGAGAAAAAAATGCTGAAACAAACGATTTTTATCATTTAGCTCTAAAAGTTAAAAAAATCACAGACAAATACAATATACCATTAATAATTAATGATCGTATAGATATAATGCTTGCTGTGGATGCTGCAGGTTTACACATTGGTCAAAATGATATGCCATGTGATATTAGTAGAAAAATTATTGGAAATGATAAAATAATAGGAATATCGGCTACAACTAAAAATGAAATAAAAAAAGCTATTAAAAATGGAGCAGATTATATTGGATCTGGTGCTATTTATCCAACAAAAACTAAAAATGACTCACATAATATTACTAAAAAAGAATTAAATGAATTAGTAAATTATAGTAATATTCCAATTGTAGCTATTGGAGGAATAAATGAAAAAAATAACTTGGACCTATTAGATACTGGAATAGCAGGAATAGCAGTTGCAAG
>CANQZY010000130.1 GCA_947628455.1 uncultured Methanobrevibacter sp. | reverse complement strand
ATCAGATAAAAATGTCATAGTGGGAGGAACATATGTTTGCACCCAAGGACCAAGATTTGAAACCACAGCAGAAATCAACATGTTTAAAATCCTAGGCGGAGATATAGTAGGAATGACAGGTCTTCCTGAAGCAGTATTAGCCCGAGAAAAACAAATATGTTATAGCTCCATCTGCACAGTATCCAATTTCGCAGCCGGAATATCCAACCAAAAAATCACAACCGATGAAGTTTTTCAAAACATGGACCAAATAAAAGATAATCTAATTAACCTGATCTATAAAACCATTGAAAAAATATTAGAAAATACTAAACAAAATAATAATGATGATGATGACTGCATCTGCAGACATGCTCTAGATAATGCAAAAGTATAAAAAAAAAATAATAATATTTTTATTTTAAATATTCATTTTCAATATATCTTTGAAAAATCAAATAAATTAAACATTGCAAAAATACCACACAAATCAAACTATAACCAATCAAGATATATTGAGGATAAATTTCCCTACAAGCAATAATTAAAAGACCCACATAAAAAAATATAATATTAGAGATATAAAAAGCATGTTTTAAAGCCTCATTACTACCCATTCTTAATTTCCTATCTCTTCGAAAAATCTTCGGATTATTAATTTGTATAGGGATAGTTAAAACTAAAAGAACAGTTGAAGCAATAAACAAATACACATTACTAGATATCAATCCCAAAATACAAATCAAACCAATAATAATATAAAGCAAAATAATAGTATTTTTTAACTGACTAGAATTCATAATAATTAATATAACCTAATATAAAATAATAATTACTATAAAACTTTTAAAAAATAATATAAATTGGTGAAACATATGTTAAAAGTTATACTATTAAACGGAAGCCCGCGAAAAGACAGCAACACTAAAGACGTTCTAGAAATATGCGCATCAGAAATCCAAAAACATGATGTAGAAGCAGAAATCATAGAACTTAGAGGTAAAAAAATCCAATCATGCATCGCATGCAACAAATGCGCAGAAATAGGAAAATGCGCACTCAACGACGGATTAAACGAAATCATCGACAAAATAAAAAATGCAGACGGATTCATACCCGCAGCACCCGTATATTTCGGAACAGCAAGAGGCGACATAATGTCAGCCCTACAAAGAATCGGAAAAGTTTCCAGAAGCACCGACAAATTCCTAGACTGGATGGTCGGAGGACCCATAACCATCGCTCGAAGAGCAGGACAAACACTAACACTTCAAGAAATGACAATGTTTTTCCCCATCAACAACATGATCATAGCCGGAAGCACATACTGGAACATAATATTCGCAGGCCCCACCGGAACAGCAACACAAGACACAGAAGGAATACAAACAATCAAAAAATTCGCAGAAAACGTCGCAAACATAATTAAAAAAATAAAAACATAAAAAAAAGAGAATAAATATGAGAATAGCCCTAGCTTCAAATGATGGAATTAACGTAAACCTACATTTAGGCAAAGCACATTCATTATACATCTATGACTATGAAAATCAAAAAATAACATTCCACGATCATCGACAAGTCGAAATCGACAAAAACTCAAAACACCAAGGATCCCAAGTACTAGAAGCCTGCAAAGACTGCAACGTAATAATATGCGTCCAATACGGATTCAAAACCAAAATCAAAGCCGAAGATTTAGGAATAACACTCGTAATGGACGAATGCACCATAAAAGAAGCATTAAAAAAATACATACAACACTACAACTTCATGAACAACTAAACAACCACCCCCCTTATCTATTTTTATATATTCTAAAAAAAAATAAAACAACATTTATATACTACAAAGAAAAATATATAAAAACAGCTATAAAACAATGGCGGGTATAATACAAATAAATTTTTTTTTCAAAATAATAAAATAAAAAAAAAAAATAAAAAATCAAAAAACCTGATCAAGCTTAAAAAAAAATTATAAACCATTAAACTAAAAAAAAAATAAGCTTATCAAATAAAATAATTTTTTTTATTTCAATTAAAATTCATAAAATAAAAAAAAGAATTTCCAAATTTTTAAAAAATAAAATAATACTTCGGTAGATATATATGGCAAAAGCAAAAACAAGAAGAAGAGTACGAGACACATGGAAAGAAAAAGAATGGTACACTATAAAAACACCCATAGCATTTGAAGACAAAGAAATTGGAGAAACACCCACCAGAGACCCCGACTTCCTCATAGGGCGCGGCGTAGAAGTCACCATGAGAGAACTAACAGGCGACTTCTCCAAACAATACATCAAACTCAGATTCGAAATCGACAACATAGCAGGAAACACAGCCAACACCAAATTCACAGGCCACAAAACAACAACAGACTACGTAAGAAGCATGATACGAAGAGGAACCAGCAGAATAGACACAACCGTAACAGTAACAACCAAAGACGAACACGAAATAAAACTACACATATTAGCAGTAACCACAAGAAGAGCCAAATCATCACAACAAAGATACATGAGAGAAATAATCACAAACCTACTACAACAAAAAGCCAACGAAGAAAGCTCCGACGAATTCATCAAACTCTGCGTAAACGGAAAACTAGCCAGCGAAGTATACCACAACGCTAAAAAAATCTACCCACTCAAAAGAGTAGAAATAATCAAAAGCACAGTACTAAAATAAAAAAAAACAATTACCACACATCACCACATCCACCCACAACCATCCATCATTCTTTTTTTTCCTTCGTTTCATTTTAAAAAAACAATTTCAACATCACTATCTCTACTTTTTTTTTACTTAAAAAAAAGAATACATCTTAAATTACCCTACTATAATTATAATATTATTAAATAGGACACCTATTTTAAATATTAAAATAATAAACTACAAATTATCTTTTTTTATAATATAATTTTTCAACCATCATTTAACCCTTTTTATATTATATCATTTTTTTTTGAAAAATGATTTTTTATGCATAATTTCCATAATTCTAAATTTTCCATCTATATCCTCTGATTTAGCTATATCTACCCC
>CANQZY010000129.1 GCA_947628455.1 uncultured Methanobrevibacter sp. | reverse complement strand
CTCACCATCTAAAAATGATGCATAATACTGAGTGCCATTCCTATAATACTTAACAACATCACTACCATTAATAGTAGGTAATACTGTAATATTTACCATAGTCTGGCAAGGTTGATAATTTTCATTTCCTGTAAATGAAACAGACAAATTATACTTACCTGGATTTAGATTAATTGAAAATTCAATAGTTCCATTTACATTAGAAACCCTTTCATAATTAACACCTAATATTTGAAGATGTATAGTTTGATTAGAAATTGGATTTCCATTATTATCTAACAAAGTAGCTTCAAAAGCAGTCCCATTTTTATAATAAATTTCAAAATCATTAGATTCGATAACTGTTGATTGTTTATCACTACTATTGGATTGTAAAACTATCTGGGGCTGATCATCCACAGAAATTAATCCAGAATTTCCCATCTCACTACTTGAATTTAAAGATACACAATCAAAATCATTAGATTCACTAATTATCAGTTGTTCATCATCATCATTATTAGATTGTGAAACTATCTGGGGCTGATCATTTACAGAAATTAATTGGGAATTTTCTAAATCAGAATTATCTATGTTACTATTTGAATAAACATTTGAATTTAAAGACTCGTAATCTATATCTTTAGTATGTATATTTAAATTAGATGATTCAATAGTAGATAATTCATTTGAATTATTTTGCACATCAATATCTGTTGCATATATTGAATTAGCTGATAAAAATATTATACTAATTAAAAATAAAATAATAAATGAAAATCGTCTTTTCAAAAATGTTTACCTCCTATAAACATGATTTTTTTTTATGAATAAATTTAAAAAAAAAATATAATTTATTCATG
Organism: uncultured Methanobrevibacter sp.; assembly: GCA_947628455.1. GTDB lineage: Archaea > Methanobacteriota > Methanobacteria > Methanobacteriales > Methanobacteriaceae > Methanocatella. The sequence goes on along the minus strand of CANQZY010000129.1, from coordinate 2,198 downwards.
CACTATAGACTTTTATCACAATATTATATAAATGTATTTATTTAGTTTAAGTATTTTAATAGCTTTAAATTTAAAAATAAGTTTTTAAAACTCTGGAATTAGTATTAATTCGATTTAATTATGATTATTTGTAAAGCTAAAAACTAATAAAATAATAATGATTAAAATAATAAAATTAAAAATAATGATTTAAAAGAATATGAAATTTATAAATAGATAAACAGTGTAGGGTGTCACTATATTTTAAAATTAAAAAATAGAAAAAAAAAATGAGTATTTTTTTCAGGAGGAAATATATATTATATATATTTTTACATCATAGGTGGCATTCCACCCATTCCACCCATTCCTCCTGCTTGAGGCATTGGTGGCATTCCACTATTATCATTTCCTGATTCATCAGGTCCAGTTGAGTCTAAACCATTTTTAGCAGCAATCATATCATCAATACGCAATATCATTTCAGCTGCTTCTTGTGAAGATTGTAAAGCTTGAATTTTAATTTTTAAAGGTTCTAATACTCCCTCTTCCTTCATATTGATAATTTTTCCTGTAAATACATTAATTCCCATATATGGTGAATCTTCATTTGCTGCTTTTAAATCTGCAATAAGATCAATATTATCTAAACCTGCATTTTCCACTAATGTTCTAGGAATTACTTCTAAAGCTTCGGCGAATGCTAAAATAGCTAATTGTTCTCTTCCTTTCACAGAATCCCCGTATTCTCTTAATTTTTTTACAAGTTCTATTTCGCAAGCTCCTCCACCAACAAGTACTTTTCCATCTTCTATTGTTGCTGCAACTACACCTAAAGCATCGTCTAAAGCTCTTTTAATTTGTTCTGTAACATAACGTGTGCTGCCTCTGAGAATGATAGATGTTGCTTTAGGATTTTCACAATCTTCAATAAATGTTAATTCATTATCAAAAATCTTTTTAGTATATATATGGCCTGCATTACCCAGTACATTTGATTTTAAATCTTCAATATCTGTAACTATTCTGGCTCCAGTGGCTTTGTTAAGTCTTTCCATATCTGATTTTTTAACACGTTTATAAGCCATTATCCCAGCTTTATGAAGATAATATTCCGCCATATCATCAATACCTTTTTGACAAAATACTACGTTAGCTCCTGATTCAACAATTTTATCCACTAAATCTTTAATCATATCTTCTTCATTATTTAAGAATGCTTTAAATTGTTCAGGATTAGTTATATCTATTTTATTATCTGTATTAATTTCTTTTAATTCAATTGGATATTTAATCAGCGCAACTTTAGCATCTTTAACATCTGTTGGCATGTTTTTAGAAATAGGTGTTTTATCCATAATAATGCCCTCAGCTATAAATGAATCTTCTACTGAATTTCCAGATATTCTTTGTATATTAATACTATCAATATCCACTTCATTATTTTCTTCTATTCTTAAAGCTGCTTCTACAATTAAATCAGCTAAATGTTCTTTTGCAAATTCTGATCCTTTTCCAGACATGGCTGTTATTGCAACTTTTTTTAATGTTTTTTCATCCTTAGCATTGATGGTTATATTGTTTAATATTTCAATGGATTTTGCAGTTGCGTTTCTAAATCCTTTCACTATAACAGAAGGCGCAATTCCATCTTCTAATAGCTTTTGAGCTTTAGATAATAATTCTCCTGCAATCACTACTGCTGAAGTTGTGCCGTCTCCAACAATATCTTCTTGTTTTTTAGCTATTTCAACAAGCATTCTGGCTGCTGGTTGTGTTATATCCATTTCTCTTAAAATAGTTGCTCCATCATTAGTTACTGTAATATCACCCATGGAATTAGTTAACATTTTATCCCTACCTTTAGGTCCGAGGGTGGTTCTTATAATATCTTCTAAAGCCTTAGAAGCATTGATATTCATATTTAAAGCATCTTTACCACTATACCTTTCACTATCTTGTGGTAAAATGAATACTGGTTGATTTACCATTATATCACCTTTTATTTAATTTAAGTTAAATTTAACTATATCATCTAACATTAATATAATGAGTTTAAGGTTATATAAAAAAGTTACGAAAAAAAAAAGAAAAAAAAAATATAATTTTTATTTAGATTTAATATCTTTAGCTAAATTCTTACCCATATCATAACAATAGTCAAGAACTTCTTCAGTTGGGACAAAAGTTGTATCATATTGTTCTACAACATCAAAACC
>CANQZY010000128.1 GCA_947628455.1 uncultured Methanobrevibacter sp. | reverse complement strand
CTCTTATTGAATCACCATATTCGGGATGAGAACCTAATGTAGTATAATATTCTTCTCCTGAGTTATTAGTTGTATTACCCATATATAATAGAATAGGAGTTCCTGTTGGATATGCTGCAACATAATCACCTATTTCTTTACCAAAAATATCATATACTTTATCAGATGATATATTACTTCTACCATCTGAAAAACCAGCGATACCCTTTTCTAATGTAAAGTTATCACCCTCACTAGAATCATAGTTATACCAATTTTGTACAGAAGAGATATTATAAAATCCATTACTCCAATTCTGATTTTTAATTTCTGATTCTGGAATTGATTGTTTTATAGTACCATTTTCTACTAAGTTAACACCGTTTGCAGTTTTAGTAAGCACTTTATAGGGTACACTATAACCCCAGATATAAGTGTTAGGAGCTTTAACAGTTAATTTATCCCCATCATATGCAATATATCCAGGTCCTTCAAAACCATAAACTTTTCCATAAGAATCAATATGTTCCGAAGAAATACTAGTAAAATCAAGTGGAACAGTACCCGTAGTTATTGAAGTTAATAATCCCCATAAATTAAGAGTAGTAATTTCATTAATTAAGAAATTTACATTACTTAATAAAGGTACTTCAATTGTCTCATTATTTTCTATAATATAATCATCTGTGTAAACAGATTGACCAATAGGTATGTTATAAGCATTAGCTATATCTTTACCTGTAAATTCAGAATGATTCACAAAAGAGGATGAAAAAAGTAATATACAGATACAAAATAAAGATAAAATGATTTTTATGGAAGTATCTCTCCAAGAATAACTCATATAAATAAACACCTAAAATATTTAATAAATTACTATTATTATTTATTTCTACATATATTTATATATTATTATAACGTTAAGATAATCATTTTAATTCTTTTTATCATAAATTTTGAGATATAAGTTTAATTCTTTCTTGAATATCAATTATTGTGTCTTGACCATTTCCACCAATAAAAATAGCATTTTCATGGGAAAATTCAGCTACAAAATTAATAATATCATTTAAACTAGTAGCAATTTCAATACGACCATTATAACCAAGAGAATGAAGTTTAGATATGGCCAAATCAATTGTATCATCCAAACCTTCAAATAAAACAATTACTTCAGGATTATAATCAACAACATCTTCTAACATGTTAAGTCTATCTTGTTCAATAAAACGTGGAGTTCCCATAAATATAGCATAAAAATTATCTTCTTTCAAAACAGACAATAACGCATCCTTATTATCAGTTTTACCAATATATATTTTAGCATTATTTATCTTATAAATATCCAATCTCCCATTAACTGCCTTAAAATTACCTAAAGAATTTTCAATAATAGATAATGGAATTTTTAATTTTCTAGCAATTGCAGTTGCAAGACCTGCATTAAGTCTGTTAAATTTACCAAAAACTTTTAAATCAATCTGAGATTCAAAAAAATTAGTATATGATCTTGCAGAATCTTTAAAATCACTTTTAAAATCTTGATTTAAACCTATAATAATATCTTTATCATTAAAAAATCTTACAAGACTATTTTTATAATTAGCTATTGTTCCATGAACATTCATATGATCATTTCCCATATTTGTTAAGCCAATTAAATCAAAATCAAAACAATAATTAGCAAAATCAAGAGTCATATCACATACCTCAACAAGTAAAATATCATAATCATTATTCTCTGATTCTAAAATAAGATCATAATAACCATTAAAGCCCCCTCCACCATTACCACCTACTAAAACACTAAAACCTGCATCTTCTAAAATACTTTTAAGCATATGAACAGTTGTTGTTTTACCATTTGTTCCTGTAATACCAATAGTAAAAATATCTTTATGTTTAGTTAAAAAATCGCTAATAAGCTTTTTTTGACTTATTAGATCATTAGCTATTGAAGAACCCCACATACTTGGACTAATAACTATCGTATCACAAGATTCAATTTCTTTTTTATTTAAAAAACCAATATCTAAAACTAAATTATCAGTAAAAATTGAGAATGATTGATTTTTACCTGTTAAATCAGAATTAACAAGAGGAATATCTAATCCATCAAGATTAATATTTACATTTGAATCAGTTGCATATACATCCCAATTATATTTTAATAAAGAATTTGTTGCTTTTTTTCCTTCTACTCCTAATCCAATAACTGCTGCTCTCATAAAAATATGACCTGAAAATATTTTATTAATATAATATTTAATTAATAATATATATAGTTAAAATTAATAATAAAATTTTAGTGATAATTCATGTTTGAAGAAGAAAATAATAATGATCGGGTATACAATTTAATTATTAGTAATGGTCAAGATGAAAAAAATGAATATAAAGAGTTTATTGAAAGATTATATTCTAAAACAGATTTTTTATGGAAAGAAGCAATTTCGCCTTCTTACTCTACAGCAGGAGATGATTTTTTCAAAAAAATAGATTCTATTATTCTTTTATCAGGTTTATATAATCAAAATAAAGAAATATTTAAAGAACTTATAGAACAAAGTAAGAAATACAATATTCCAATTATTATTATAAGACCATATAATATAGAGGAAGTTCCTTTAGATTTAGAAAAATATTCTAAATGTATTGTTGGATGGAATGCAAATTGTATTATTGATGCAATAAAAAATGTAGTTGATAATTAAAAAATTTAGAAAAAAAAAATAATAAAATAAAAAAAAATTAATTTTTAATTTCTACTTCAGAAATTCCATTATTCTTTTCAACTTTAATTAAACTATCAGCTGCATTTTCAAGTTCATTATCATGTGTAACAATGATCATTTGAGGTAATAAAGTCATTTCTTTTAATAAATTTATAAGTTCATGTCTTCTAAAACTGTCTAGATGAATAGTAGGTTCATCTAACATTATTGTTTCAAGATCTCCTTTTGATACTGATTTTGTGATTCCGAGTCTTAAAGATAATGCAATAGCTATTTTTTCTCCACCACTAATCATATTTAGATTACTTTCTCCTTCAGGACCAAATAAAATCACATTATATTCATCATCAAGAACTAA
>CANQZY010000127.1 GCA_947628455.1 uncultured Methanobrevibacter sp. | reverse complement strand
TATTTTGAAAGAAAAGAAATATGGGGGTTTTTTATAGTTGATATAATTATATAATAAATATTGATTTTATATGAAAATAGTTATAATAGGTAAATTTCCACCATATTTAGGTGGATTAGAAACACATACCCATATGTTAGCTAAAAAATTGGTCAGCGAAGGGCATGAAGTTTTTGTAATTAATTATCCTCATAGTGATATTAAGGATATTGATGGTGTTCATGTGATTGGTGCTAAAATGATCAATATTCCTTATTTTAGAGAACTAAGTTTTGTAATAAGTGCTATAAAAATATTGGAGGATCTTGTTAAAAAAGAGAATATTGATATTATTCATGGTCATATGGTATTTTCCGGTGGATTGGTTGCTACTGAGGTGGGTAGAAAATATAATATTCCTACATATGTCACTGTACATGGTGGTGATACACCAAGATTTACTAACAATCCATTAGTAATAAAAATAATTAAAAAAGTATTAAATAATGCTGATAATATCCTAACTGTAAGTAAAGATATAATGAATGAAATATTAAGCTTAAACATTAAAAATATCAAAGAAAAAACATACCTACATTGGAATGCAGTTGATATAAATAGATTTAAACAATCAACACCCACTTTTAAAAATAAACCCATAGTAATATCCGTTTCAAGACTAGATAAAAGAAAAAATCTCGATTTACTATTAGATGCTAAAAAACAAACAAAAACAGACTTTGATTTAATAATCGTAGGAGACGGAAAAGAACGAAATAATTTAGAAAACAAAGTACAAAAAGAAAACATCGATGGTGTGACATTTACAGGTCTTAGATCAGATGTAGAAAACATACTACCCCATACAGATCTTTTTGTCCTACCATCCATTAATGAAGCATTTGGAATAGTATACATTGAAGCTCTAGCATGCGGATTACCCGTTATTGGATGCGATGACAGTGGAGCAAAAGAAATCATAAACAAAGATGTGGGATTATTAATTAAACCTAACGATATAACATCACTCACACACGCAATAGATAAAATACTAACCGATAAAAAATTATATAATAAATTTCGATCAAATGCACGCAAACAAGCAATGAAATTTTGCGAAATGAAAATACCCTATAAAGAAAGAAAATTAAAAAAAGACATACCCCTCTGATTTAAAATGAATACTACCCCAAAGAATTATCTAGTAACAGTTATCATACCCACTTTCAACGGATCAACAGGACTAAAAAACGCCATACAATCTATTATTAACCAATCCATAGGCTTTAAAAACATAGAATTAATAATCGTAGATGATGCCTCAACAGATAACATAACTAAAAAAATTATATTAAAATACAAATCCCAATACCCTAACAATATCAAACCCATATTCTTAGATAAAAATTCAGGATACCCCGGAAAATCTCGAAATATCGGCGTAGAACATTCTACTAGCGATTATATAATCTTTCTAGATGACGATGATATCTATCTCGAAAACGGAATAGAAACACTTTACCAAGCAATAAACCAATACAACTCAGATCTAATAATCGCAAATAGTTATACCCATATTAAAGGAGAATATTTTATCAACATAAAAAATTTAAAAGAAAACATCATTAATATAAACCCCACAAAAAATCAAAAAAACTTCGACATACTAGCTAAAAACGTATGCTCTTGGTCTAAAATCCATAAAAAAAAATTTATTCAAAAATACAACATAAAACATCTAGAAAATCATTATTCTGAAGATGTCTATTTCTATCTAGATATCTTAAAAAATTCTAAAAAAATAACCATTCTACCACAAGATATAGTATATGTATATAACGAAAATAAAAATTCAATAATGCATAACCACAATTTAAACTTCTGCAACAATATTATAAAAGCCACATATATCGTCGCCAATCCTTTAAAAAATTCAAAATTAAATTTAGATATTATTTTTAATTGCCATATCATCACCATCTTAACCATTTTCCTAAATTCAAACGCCACCAAAACAGAAAAAAAAGAAACATTCTTAAAAATCTATGAACTAGAAAAATACCTAGAAAAACAATACAACTATAAAAAAAACCTAAAAAGAATTGAAATGAAAATATTAAACAATCTCATCATGCAAAAAAAATTTAAAAAAACAATAATACTATCCAATTTCTATAAAAAATTATATAACAATAAACTCATACAAAAAATATTCTATAAATTAAACTGGGGAGAATAAACACTTAAAAGGAAAAATTAAAATAAAAATTCCATACAAATAAATTAATCATGAAAATTGCAATAATCGGCGAATTTCCACCACGTATTGGAGGGGTTAGCTCTCACACATATTCATTATCTAAAGAACTTATAAAAAAAGGCCATGAAGTGTTCGTAATAACCTATTCTAATAAAAATCTTAAAAAAAATATCAACGGAATAAAAATTATCGAAGCAAAAATAATAGACAAACCCATCATCAGACCATTTATGTTCAAAATAAACGCTAAAAGAAAATTAGAACAACTAATTAAAAAAGAACAAATAGATATAATACATGCACACCTAATATACCCCGTAGGAGCAGTTGCAACAGAAATAGGCAAAAAATACAATATCCCCACATACGTCACAGCACATGGTGGAGACATATACGAATTATACAAAAAACACCCATTACTAAAAAAACCAATTAAAAAAGTATTAAATAACGCAGATAAAATATTAGCCGTAAGCAACCCCATAAAAAAAGAAATAATCAACACCCACATTAAAAATATTGAACGAAAAACCCACATCCACCACAACGCAGTTAATATCGATAAATTTAAAGAAATCCCAAACAAAAACCAAAAAGAAAAACCTACCCTAATATGCATCACAAGACTAGTTAAAAGAAAAAACGTAGATCTATTATTAGATGCTAAAAAACAAACAAAAAAAGACTATAACCTAATCATTGTAGGAGATGGACCTGAAAGAAATAAACTAGAAACTAAAGTTCAAAAAGAAAAAATTGACAATGTTATATTTATGGGATTTAGAAATGATGTAGAAAATATATTGCCATACGCAGACCTATTTGTACTACCATCAAC
>CANQZY010000126.1 GCA_947628455.1 uncultured Methanobrevibacter sp. | reverse complement strand
TTTATATTCATAATCTTTAAATGGAGAATACTTTGCTTTTGTTTTAAATTCTTCAATATTAAATTTTCCAGTTCTATTTAAATCTATTACTGTAAAATCAGCATCTTTTCCAATAGATATAGAACCTTTATTTTTTAGTTCAAATCTTTTAGCTGCATTTTCAGAAAATATTTTTGGTATTAGTTCAATTTTTAAATTTCCTTTATTAACTTCATTTAAAAAAAGAGACACTACTGTTTCAAGATTAGGAATTCCAGGAGGAGATTCCCATAGCGATTTTTGTTTTTCTTTTAGATTGTGGGGCGCATGATCAGTTCCAATTATTGTATTTTTATCAATATTCTTAATTGATATAGTCTCATCATATCTTCTTAACGGAGGATTAGTTTTTATTAATGTACTATATATGTCAAATGCATTATTATTTAAAAATAAATGATGAGGTGTAAATTCCCAACTTATATCACAAAATTTTTTACTATTTTCCGCAAGTTTCAGAGATTTAATTGAACTTAAATGGCATATATGTAATTTTAAATTATTTCTGTATGATAAATCAATTGCTTGTTTAACAGAAATATCTTCAGCTATTGAAGGTCTTCCATAACTATAATATATAGCTTTCTGATTATTTTTTTTAGAAAATTTTAAAGATTCTTTATTAACAATATCTTTATTTTCTCCATGAACACATACTAAACCGTTATATTTAGTTTTTTTTCTTAAATTCCCTAAATCATTAAACATCTTTTCTAAAGATGAATCATCTTCTAAATCCATAAAAATTTTAAAAGATATGGGATTTAACTGCACTATTTTTTTCATTTCTTCATAGTTATTAACACCAGCCTGAAGTTTAAAATTAACAATACTTTTTTTATTAGCTATTTCCATTTTTTTTTTAAAAGCTTTATAAGTATTAGTTTTTGGAATAGTATTAGGCATATCTATCACTGTAGTGAAACCACCATTAGCCGCACTTTCACTTCCTGTTTTAAAATCTTCTTTATAAGTAAGTCCAGGATCTCTAAAATGGACATGCGGATCAATAAAACCTGGAAGAAGAAGATTATTTTTAATATCTATTTCTTTTTCTCCTTGTATTGGTTGTTTTGTTATTTTTTTTATTTTACTATTTTCTATTCCTATAAAATATTCTTGTTTTTGATTAATTAATTTAGCATTTTTTATAACTACATCCATTTTATCTTCCATAATCTAATATTTAATAATTTTATTTTAATAATAGTACTGTTATGATTATTTTTTTTGTTAACTAATTATTTATATTTAAAAATTCTAAAAGTTTATTATGAATATTGAAGATTTTGTTAAACAAATCAATAAAAGAGATTATAAACTCTTTAAAAATGATTTTGAAAATATCGAAAATGATAATTTTAAGGAAAGTGAAAATGATATTAATTTAATAGCAGATTTTACAGAATATTCTCCTTTACATAATGGTCATTTTCATTGTATGAAAACTGCAAAATCTTTGTATCCTAATAGTTTATTTGTGGCCATTGTTCCTGGTTTATTTGAAAGAAGCGGAAGAGGCCTACCATATATATTGACTCGTGAAAAAAGAGCTGAAATAGCTATTTCTGTAGGAGCAGATATTGTAGTAGAAGGACCTCCTATGGGAATTATGGGATCTGGCCAGTATTCATTATCTTTAGCTAAAATGTTTAAATCATTAAACGCAGATATTATTCCTCGTGGTTTTAACCCTACAGATGGTTTTAATAAAATTTTAGATGCTATTAAATTAGGTCATGGTGTAGCTCCTAAACCATATAAAATTGTTGATATGACTACAAATAAAATACTATTAAATGATAAATTATCTGAAGATAATTATATAATAGCTAGTTTATCAAAATCTTTAACTAAAATTAATTTTGACTTTAAAAACAAATTTTTATTTGTAAAGAGAATAAAAGGAGTTTCTGGAAGTTATATTAGAAAGGCTATTAGTGAAAATAATTTTGATAATATAAAGAGCATGTTGCCTCCACAAACAATTAATATTTTAAAACGTGAAATTTTAGCAAATAGAGCCCCATTAGATAATTTCAGATATAATGAAAAGATTATTAATAATTCAAATCAATTAGATTATGAAAAATTAAAAAATCTTAATCTTTTTTCAGATAAATTAGCTAAAAAATTTATTAATAATAGACCTTTTAATAGCGTAGAAGAAGTATATAATAATATATTACAAGGCTTTTCAAAATTTTATAAAAATAGAATTTTAAGCGTATTAGAAACTGCAATTTCAAAGAAAGTTATTTCTCGTTATATTGATTATTATCCATCTATTATTAGAATTTTAAATTATAAAAATAAAGATGTTTTAAAGAGTTTTATAGAAAAAATAAATAATACTAATATAAGTATTATTTCCCCATTAAATGGTTAAAGAATGTTTGTGGATCGCTTAATCCATATAAAGCATCTGTGAATGTTGGATAATAAGAACTTAATATAAAAAGATATACAATATAAAATATTACAACTATAATAATAATAATTAATATAATAGTCAATATAATATCTACCATTCCAATAGGTTCCTTTTCTCTTCTTTCTGAAGGAAAGTTATTATTATGTATTGATTTTTTTGAAGGCTTTAATTCAGCTTTTCGTTCAGCAGCTATCTTTCTTCTTATTTCATCTTCGATTGTCTCATTTTGATTTGGCTGATTAATGGAACGCGGATCTTCTTGATATTGTGGTGTTATATTTTGTTGAGATTGATTGAGATTGTTTGTTTCGATTGATCTGTAAGGTTCATTTTCTACTATTTGTTCTTTGTAATATACATCCTCTTGAATTTTCCTTCTTTTTTTAGGTTTATGTGTTTGATGTGTTAAAGGACCATATTCTGCTTCATCCATATCTAATTGTTCATCTAATGAAATTTGAGGTTCTTCTATATCATCAAAATAAAGATCTTCAAGATATTTTTCATATTTTTCTTCTAATGAATCGGGTATTGAATCTTGATATGTATTATCTGAAATAGAAACATTATCTTGAGTATATTGTGTTAAGGGTTCTTGTTGCATGTAATTTTCTTCTTGTGTGGTTTGTGTTTTTGTGTATAGTTCTTCTTGAGGGTATTGTGGTA
>CANQZY010000125.1 GCA_947628455.1 uncultured Methanobrevibacter sp. | reverse complement strand
CCAAGAAGTTTGTTTTAATGCCCGCATTTTCTTATATTCCCTCTTAAGATACTTTTTTTTAACACCCACATCAATATTATCCCAAGGTAATTTACTATTTAAATCATAATCAGGTAAATATTTTTCCCATTCCTTAACCAATATCTTTTTACCCACAGACTCCTCAATAATTGCAGAAACATCACTATTTCCACAAGACAATATATATTGAACCATACCATTCTTAGGACTTTCAAATTTTATATTATAACCCCTCATCAACTTTCGCAAATACCTCATCTTCTTTTTAACATCTCTCAAATCATAACACTCCCATTGCAAAGGAGTATGAGGTTTAGGAATCAACGGATTAACCCTAAATTTAACAGAATTACCTTTCCTATAACCAGCTATTCTCTTCATAAAATCAGACAATAATTCAATATCACCCATAGTTTCATCAGGAATACCAATTAAAAAATATAACTTCAAATTAAACCCCAAATCAAAAGCATCCCTCACCACCCTAAAAATAACCTCATCATCAATATCTTTATTCAAACTCCTTCTCAAATGAGCAATAGACTCAGGAGCTATTGCAAGCGTTTTAAGACCACTTTTTTTTAAATTTTTAAGATGATCCTTTGTTATAGATTCCAACCTTAATGAAGGCACAGATATCTGAAACCCCTCTTCTTGAAGATTATTAATTAACTCATCAATACAAGAATAATCCGAAACAGCAGCACCAATTAAAACAACTTTATTCAAACCAGTATCTTCACGAATATTCTTAGCAATCCTTATCAACCTATCCAACCCAGTCTCCCTTACAGGCCTATAAAGATAACCACTCATACAAAACCTACAACCACGAACACACCCTCTCGAAACATTCAACATTATAGAATCATTAAATATTATCCTTCCCTCTTCACAATCACTTCTACTAATCAAAGGTTCCGTTATATGATAAGCATCATCCATACTACCAACTTTAACAATCTTTACCTCATTATCAAATTCAGAAATATAAAGACCCTCAATATCAAGATAATCTTTTAAATCATCAGAATTCTTATAACACTCAATCAAAGAATCTAAAACCACCTCCCCCTCACCTATAACAAAAATATCCACAAAATCAGAAAGCGGAACAGGATTAGCTGTCACACAAGGACCACCAGCTATTATCAACGGATCACCTTCACCCCTACATTCTCTTTTAAGAGGAATTCCAGACCCCCGAAGCATTTCCACAACATTAAAATAATCTTGCTCATACTGCAACGTAAAACTTAAAATATCAAAATCCCTCATCCGAGAATTTGTCTCAATAGACCTAGTTGAAGGATAAATTATTCTCTCACAAAAAGTCCCACTATCCTCATTTATAAAATTATATAACAATTCATAACCTAATGACGACATAGCTATTTTATAAACATTAGGATAACACAATCCAAATCTTAAATCAACATCCTTCAATCTTTTTTGAACTACATTTTTTTCAAATATCAAACCATCCCCACCATCACTAAAACTATCTTAAAAAAAAATATTATAATAACTTTACCCTCCCTCAACATCCAATATTTATAAAATTGCCAAACATCTTAAATCAGATAATAAAAAAAAAACACATTCTAAAAAATATATATATATTTTTATAATTTATACACAATCAAATAATATAATTCTAAAAATTACTTAATAAAAATAATAATACAAATACAATAAAAATTTTAAAAATCATCCCCATTTAAATTAATAAAATATTATTTTATTCTAAATTTACTTTTTTTCTTTTTTAAGTTTTAATTTTTATCCAACTCATGTAATAAATATTTAATATCATTTAAATTCTATATTGGAGATTAAACTAATTATTATTTTTCATTTATTATTTTAAATTCCAATTCTTTTTTAATCAAAATTATTTTTTTCATATAATTATAATTTTAAGATTAGATTTATTATAAAATCTTTTTTGGCAATAAATTTTATTTTGTTTTAAATTTTTAATAAAATTAAACATTATTTAATCAATATAATCAATTTCAACGCTGTTTTTCATCATTAGAGTTTTAAAAACATTTATATGTGATTAAAATAAAAATATGACTACTCATTATGAATACTTGATTTAAGTATATATCACATTTTATTATATAATTTTCATAATGAGAACATAAGAGGTGGAAAGATTTCGATGAAAAATAAAGCATTAATTTCAGCTATTTTTTTCATTTTCCTTTTATTAGGATCTGTATCTGCTGCTGATATTGATGCAAACGATTCAAATTCAATTAATAAAGATAATAATTTATCTTTAAAAAATTTAGATGTTTCTAGTAATTATTCTGTCTCAGAAATTAATTCTCATGATGATAATTTAAATAATTATCCAAATGATGATGATTTTAATGTTAAAAATATTGATGAATCTAATTATGAGGATAATTGGAATTTAAAACATAAATCAGCTAATAATAGTTTTCCAGAAGAAGATAAAATTGATAATCAATATAACCATTCTATCTTAGATTCTAATAATGATGATTTTAATGTCAAAAACATTAATGAATCTAATCATAAAAATAATCTAGATCATAATTTAATTAATGACAACTTATCTAATGACGATATAAACGCATTAAATGATAATATTTCAAATAAAAATTTTATAGTTATTGATAATCAATTAATCCCTACTGAAAATAGAACTGCTGCTTCAAATGTTAATAATATTAACCAGGATACAAATATTCTCAATACATTTAATTCAAATAATATAATCAGACAAAATACTTCTAATTCAGCACCTACTGTTGAAACTAAAAATATTGTCAAATATTATAGAAATAATACTCAATATTACGCATCATTTTTAAATAGTAATGGTAATCCATTGTCTAATACTAATGTTACTTTCATTCTTAATAATCAATCATATATTAGAACTACTGATGCGAATGGTACTGCTAAGTTAAATATTAATCTCGATCCTGGAGATTATATTATAACTGCTATTAATCCTATTAATAATGAATCATATTCTAATAATATTACTGTGTTATCTACTATTAATGGTAGTGATGTTGCTAAGTATTATAGGAATGGTACTCAGTATTATGCATCATTTTTAGATGATGATGGTAAAGCATTGTCTAATACTAATGTTACTTTTAATATTAATGGTGTCTTTTATACTAGGACTACTGATGCGAATGGTACTGCT
>CANQZY010000124.1 GCA_947628455.1 uncultured Methanobrevibacter sp. | reverse complement strand
ATCTCTACGTTATAACGTCACGAACGGACTTGCCTACCTATCGACAAATCAACTCCAAAACCATCTTCCATATCCTTTTTTTGCTTTTTTCCACCATTGTAAGCTCTCTATAAAAAAAATGATATGTACTCTTTTCTTCTTTGTCTTTAAAGATGAATAGATTATATCATATTGTTTATTATTCTTCAATATATTTTTCTAAAAATTGTGCCGTAATTTTAGCAATTTTTTCTTCTATTTCCGTAATAACTCTTTCTTCTGACAAAATTATAACTAATCCTACAGAATCCCCATTAGCAATAATAGGCCAAATAACAAAAGAAGCCTCTTCTTCTAAACCGTTATTCAATAACTTTAATTTAATCTTGTCCTTTTGAATAACATATTCTCTTTCTTTAATAATATTTTCCAGATAATTGCTAATAAGCTCTCCAAAATATTTTTTCTTAAGATTTCCTGCAGCAGCTATCACCTTATCCCTATCAGTAACAATTATATTTTGTTTTTGTTGTAACGACTGATATATAGCATCAACAAATCTCTTAGAAATATCTTCTAGATCATCCATAGGAGAATACTTTTTCAAAGCAACCAGTTCCTTGTCGACATAGATTTCCATGGTTTCGCCATCACGAATTCGTAACGTTCTACGAATTTCTTTTGGAATAACGATTCTTCCTAAATCATCTATTCTTCTTACTACTCCCGTTGCTTTCATTTGTATTCCTCCCTTGTTCTATATACTTATTGTTTCTAATATTTAAAACTTTATACCTAAAAGATAATAATTTTTATAATACTCTCCTAATATTATTATAATATTTCTACGAAAGATTTCCCTTGGTAATTATTTCCATATTGTAAACCTTTTCAAACAAAAAAGAAGCTTGACAATTTCATAATAATGTCAATCTTCTTTTTCTTGTAATAATCGTGAATTTTGTTCAATAAATTTTATCCTGTTTGCTTGATCTTTAAATCTATTATTTAAAGTATGGTTTTTAGTAAATATTAATTTTTTTATTTGTTCTAAAATATATTTAGGATAATCATTTATTAGATAACATCTTACTTCTTCCTCAAAAGAATTTATAGCACTTTCTTCTTTGTTTTTATTTTTATCTACCAAATCAACAATCTTTGGAATAACTATTTTATTTATATTATCATTTATATTTTTGCTAAGTTGTTCAATAAAAGCATTATTAATTTTTTTATATTCGGTCTCAAGAATTTCGATTAAACCTCCATTTTCCTTAAAATTTGATTCGATTAAGGCCTTTAATTGTTCTTTTCTAAACGATCCCAGACAATCTAAATCACTCAAAAGATTGTACCGATATGTTTCTGTTAGTTGTTGCAACTTTTCTAAAGATATTATAACTTGATTAGTTTTCGCAAAATTTAAGATTTTACTTTTTATCAAATCCATAGAAGCTAAAGGCGGTTCTTTTAATATTACTTTAATTTCTTCTAATAGACTGTCGGTATTATCATCAACTGTTTGTAATAAGGCGTTTTTATAATTTTCTGTATGTTTTTTTATGACTTTTTGAACTTTATCATCCATAATCTCACCTTCCTTATTATACTATTTCAGTATAATAAGGTTTTATTTTTTCGTCAAGTTTTGTCCTTTATTTTAACCAACAATTCTAAAATATAATATAAGGGATGTTTTTCTAAATTTATAGTATCTAATATTAAAATTAATTTGTTTTTGCGCATTTGAAATCTAAACATTGGGGTTACCTTAAATGCTTCAATGAATAGTTCTTCAACATTAATTTTAGTACTCTTTTGTTCACTAAAAACTAATTCTAAGGAATTCTTATTTTGATTTACTTCTATAATTTCTAATTCCTGAGCTAAGGCTTCAAACCATTCTTCATACATATATACAATTATTGCTTCATTTAATCTTCCAAATCGATCTTCCAATTCTTGTTTAATCTGTTGTAGTTTAGCAAAAGAATCAATTTGATTGATCTTTTGATGAATTTCAATTTTTAATTCAGTATCTTTAACATAATCATCACTAATATGTGTTTCAACATCAATTAATGGCCTATCAGTAGTTGCCTCTGAACTTTCATTTTGGTTAACCACTTTCCCCTGTAATTTCTGAACTTCTTCATTTAATATTTTTAGATATAAATCTATTCCTACAGTATCAATAAAACCCGCTTGTTCACTACCAAGTATGTCTCCAGCTCCTCTAATCGAAAGATCTCTAGTTGCAATGGAAAAGCCACTGCCTAATTTGGTAAATTCTTTTATTACATTTAATCTTTTGACCGCCGTCTCTGTCAATCTCTTAGCTGGTTGATACATTAAATATGCATAAGCAATTCGATTGCTGCGTCCCACTCGACCACGTATTTGGTACAATTGACTTAACCCAAAATAATCTGCATTTAAAACTATTAACGTATTAACATTGGGAATATCTATACCTGTTTCAATAATTGTTGTACATATAAGAATATCATATTCATGATGAATAAACTGCCACATTTTATTTTCTAATTCTGCCTTACTCATCTGTCCGTGAGCACATACAATTTTTGCCTCTGGAATTAATTGTTTTATTTCAGCTAATTTTCGATCTATGCTCTCTACCCTATTATAAAGAATAAAAACTTGACCGTCACGAGATAATTCTTTATATATGGCATCTTTTATTATCTGTTTATTTTCTTCCACCACATATGTTTGAACGGGATATCTATTAACTGGTGGGGTTTCAATCAATGACAAACTACGAATACCAACCATTGACATTTGCAAAGTTCTGGGAATTGGTGTAGCAGTTAGAGTTAATACATCAATATTAGCTTTATAACCTTTAATTTTTTCTTTATGCATAACCCCAAAACGCTGTTCTTCATCAATAATTAGCAACCCTAAATCTTTTGGCTTTACATCATCGCTGAGTATTCGATGCGTACCAATTAATAAGTCAATAAGACCATTTTCGAAATCTTGTAAAATCTTTTTGGCTTCTTTAGGAGAAGTAAAACGATTTAATAGAGCAATGTTAACTGGAAAATTTTGAAATCGGCCTAAAGCATTATCATAATGTTGTGCTGATAAAATAGTTGTTGGACATAAAAACATTACTTGTTTTGAATCTGTTATAGCTTTGAAAGCCGCTCTAAAAGCCACTTCTGTTTTACCATATCCCACATCTCCACACAACAATCTGTCCATTGGAGTGATT
>CANQZY010000123.1 GCA_947628455.1 uncultured Methanobrevibacter sp. | reverse complement strand
TAAGAACTTTGGCAAGGGGTCTTCGCTGTAGTGTCATAACAACTAAAAACGCCTATGAAGAATTAGTAAAAGAGGGTTATATAACAAATGTTCCATCCAAGGGTTTTTATGTTGCCAAAATCAATAAAGATGTTGCTTTGGAAAAACAACTGCATAAAATTGAAGAATTAATAGATAAGGCAGTTATTATTGCGAAAATGAATGGCGTAAATAAAAAAACATTAAATGAAATGTTAAATATATTGTATGAGGAGGATAAATAAAAATGGAAAATGTTTTAGAAGTTGAAAACCTATGTAAAAAATATGCTGACTTTGAGCTGAAAAATGTAACATTTCATTTACCTAAAGGTATGATAATGGGTTTTATCGGTGAAAATGGTGCAGGAAAAACTACAACAATAAAAGCCATATTGGGTATAATTAGATCGTATAGCGGAGAAATTAAAATTTTTGGTTTAGATAATCATAAAAATGATAAAAAAATAAAAGAAGAAATGGGGGTTGTATTAGATGATATGTTTTTTCCAGAGATCCTTACTCCAAATGATATAAATAATACTATGAAAGGTATTTATAAAAATTGGGATACAAAAATGTTTAATGATTATTTAAAAGAATTTTCATTATTACCTAATAAACAGATTAAAACTTTTTCAAAAGGGATGAGAAAAAAATTAGAAATAGCAACAGCGTTATCTCATCACCCTAAACTTTTAATATTAGATGAACCAACATCTGGGCTTGATCCTATCGCACGTGCTGAGGTTATTGATATGTTTCAAAGCATATTAGAAAAAGATGATTGTTCCATTTTATTTTCTAGTCATATTACTACTGATTTAGAACATATTGCCGATTATATCACTTTTATCAATGAAGGGGAAATCGTTTTATCCAAAACAACAGATGAATTACTAAATAAATATGGCATTGTAAAATGTACAGAAGCTGAATTCAAAAAGATAGATAAAAAAGATTATGTAAAATATAAGAAAACGAAATACGAATATAAAGTATTGGTAGAAAATAAAAAAAAGTTTAAATCAAAATATGGTATGTATGTAATTGATAAAATAACTTTAGATGAGCTTATGTTTTTAATGATTAAGGGGGAAAAATAATGACAGGATTTCTAAAAAAAGATTTAGCAATGCTTAAAAGTAATTTTAAACTATTAGGAATATTGCTTATTGTATATACAATAATGAGTTTGCTCGGCGAAATGGATATATCATTTATCTTGCCATTTATGAGTGTAATGATAATGATATCAACATTTAGTTATGATAATTACAATAAATGGGATGCCTATTCTATAGCTTTACCAGATGGGAGAAAAAATAGTGTAAGATCAAAATATGTAGCAACAATTTTGATGGTACTTGCTGTTTCTATTATTACAATTATTTTGTCTTTTGTCATTTCATATATTAATACTAAGAGTATTGATTATCAGTTAATATTAGTATCGACATTGGGAACGATATTTGCTACATTATTGGTTTTAACATTTATGTATCCAATTATTTATAAATTCGGTGTGGAAAAAGCAAGAATCGGGATATTCTTAATTGTCTTTGGTTTAGTTATTATTGGTGGATTTATATCTGAATATTTAGATTTATCCCTTATCAGCAAATCACTATCGTTTCTAGAAAGATATTTAATAATAATTCTAATACTAATAACTATTATTATGGTTTATATATCTTATAAAATATCTGAAAAAATATTTAGTAAAAAAGAATTCTAATATGCCAAATAGGAATAGTATTGCTACAAATAGTACAAAAAATATATTGATAGAAAGTACTAAAAGGAACTATTGACAAAGTAATTCAAAAAATATATAATTTATTTATATTTTGATGAGGAAGTTATCTTAGTAGTTAATTTGAAACTCTATACAGGGATTTGTGGTCGTCGACTGAGAACCACATTAGAAAGGCAAATTAATGAATTTCAATAATGGAGTCAAATCGTGTAAGAGCGTTAATCTATAATGAGGTAGTAGAGATACTATAAAAAAAGGTGGTACCACGAGTAATTCGTCCTTTATGGATGTTTTGCTCGTTTTTTGTTTAATATTCTATAGTTCAAGCATATGGTAGGAAATTGAAAATTTTGGCATCTTAGTCCTGTGTTTATGGTGATCATATTCATTATGGAAGAAAAGTGATTAGTTTGGAAGCAATAGAGGTTTTAAATTGATCACTCGAAATATATCATTAAATAAGAAGAAAGGAAAAGAATTATGAAAGATAAATTAGAAGAAATTAGAATGATTGGTTTACAAAAAATTGATGTAGTTGAGAGTGTCTCTGAACTTGAAGAAGTTAGAAAAGAATTAACCGGTAAAAAAAGTGGTTTAACAGAAGTCTTAAAAGCAATGAGTAGTTTATCTGCTGAAGATAAAAAGACAATTGGTATCCTTGCTACAGAAATTAAGAAAGAGTTTAATGATAAGATACAACAAAAAGAAGAAGCACTCATTTCTTCAATGAGTGTTTTAGCCGAACCAATTGATTTAACTTTACCAGGTGAAAAAATAAATGAAGGGGCTCTTCATCCTATTACCCAAATGAAACACGATTTAAATGATGCGTTTTTATCATTAGGGTTCGAAGTATATAGCGAGGATGATATAAGTAGTGAAAAATATGCATTTGATAATTTGAATTTTGCTAAAGATCATCCAGCCAGAGAATCAATGGATACCTATTGGATAGAAGGAACAGAGGATAAAACGGGCGCAGACAGATTATGCTTAAGGCCACATTTAACAGGTGGCTCAGTAAGATATTTAATGAAGCATGGAGCACCAGCTAGATTTGTTTATCCAGGAGGAGCATATAGAAATGAAACTACTGATGCTAGACATGAAAGAGCATTTGTGCAGTATGAGGCTTTGATTGTCGATAAGGATATATCGTTTTCATCCGGTATGGTTATGATTCAAACAATATTAGAAAAAGTGTTTGGGAAAAAGGTTAATACTAGGATGAGAGAAGGTTTCTTTCCATTTACGGAACCAGGTTATGAGATTGATATGGAATGTTTAGTATGTGGAGGAAAAGGTTGTAAAGTATGTAATCACAATGGTTGGATTGAAGTTATGCCAGGTGGTGTAATTCATCCAAATGTTTTGAAATCAGCAGGGCTTGATCCGGAAGAATGGACAGGATTTTATATCAATATCGGACTTGATAGGTTGGTTATGATGAGATATGGTGTAGATGATGTAAGACTATTCCATA
>CANQZY010000122.1 GCA_947628455.1 uncultured Methanobrevibacter sp. | reverse complement strand
AGAAGATTATAAATAAATATGTTTGGAGTGGATAGTTAATGAAAAAACTTTTGTTTATATCCAAAAACTTAGAAATGGGTGGCATGGAAAAGGCTTTAGTTACATTAGTTAATACTTTGGTAAAAGATTATGATATTACTTTAATATTAGAAGACAAAAAAGGAATACTTTTAAATGATTTAGACTCTAGAATAAATATAGAAATATATAAGTTGGCAAATAGCAAAAATGTTTTTATTCGTAAATTTAAAAATTTAATTCATAAAACATTTTGGAAATTAAAAAATAAAAACAAATACGACTTTTCGTGTAATTATGCTACGTATTCTTTAATAGGTGCTTATTTAGCTAAAGTTGCCTCCTCTAATAATTCTTTATATGTGCATAATGATTATTATGAATTGTTTAAACACAATAATAATTATTTTAAAGATTTTTTTGCTTCTTTAAAAGTTGAAGATTTTAAACATATAATTTTTGTTTCTAATGAGGGTAAAGAATCTTTTGATAAAATTTATCCTGATTTAAAATATAAAACTTGTGTAATTAATAATTTAGTAGATTATTCAAATATAAAAAAGTTGTCAACTCATCCAATTAATTTTAAATTAAATAAAGATAAAACAAGTTTTTTATTTGTTGGGCGATTAGATAATAAGCAAAAAAATTTAGTACGAATGATAAACAGTTTTCATTTAGCTATAAAAAGAAATAAAAACTTAGTTTTGTATTTAATTGGGAATGGACCAGATAAAAAATTGTGTGAAAAATTAATAAAAAAATATAAATTAGAAAAAAATATTTTCTTATTAGGGGAAATAAAAAATCCATATCCTTACTTTAATAAATGTGATTGTTTTTTATTAACATCTGATTATGAAGGTTATCCCGTTGTTTTAGTAGAAGCATTAGTTTTAAACAAACAAATTATATCAACAATTAAAACAAGTGACCAAGAAATTGATTTAAGTGATTACATAATTAGAATACCTTTCATTGAAAAAGAAATTGCGGAGGTATTGACAACTTTTAAAAAAGAAAAAATTGATTACAAAATTGATTTTAAAAAAATCAATGAAAAAAGAATTAACAAATTAATTAAAGTTATCGAAAATAATTAAGAGGAGGAAAAATATATGATTTTTTTACATAAACCTTATATAAAACAAATGAATAATAAGAGTCGTTTAATCTTTGAAATAGATATTGATAATGAGAATAAAACTGTATTTTTTGAGGTGGAAAAAAAATATGAAAAATATTTATGTGATGATCGAGTTGATGCTATTGTTATTGGTATACTTTCATATGCAATGCGTAATAATCATGATATTAAAAGTGATAGCTTTATTACAGATGAAATTTATTATAAATTAACAGAGTATTTAATACCTTCATTAGTTAATTATTCGCAAAATTTAAAAATGATAAAAATTGATATTAGTACGAAAAAAGTCTTAAAAACGCTTAGGGGGGGGGTCGGGGCTGGATGCTCCTGTGGAGTAGATTCCATGTACGCCATCTTTCATGACAAAAATAAGATATTAGCTGATTTAAAAATTACACATTTGTGTATAAATAATGTGGGTGCTTTTAATGAATGCTATAAAAAAAGAGGCATTGAGAAGGTGCGTGAAGAACGTATAAAAAAAGCACAATCTTTTGCCAAAGAATTGGGAATACCCTTAATTATATCTAATTCTAATTTTTCTAAAGAAATTCATCAAAATCATTTATTAACTCACACATATTCTTCGACATTTGCTATTTTATGTATGCAAAAATTGTGGCGAGTTTATTTCTATGGTTCTTCAGGCTATGATTTTTCAAAGTTTAGTTTGGAAAATAATGATGAAGTAGATTGCTCACATTATGAATTACTTTCTTTGGATTGTTTTTCTACAAGCTCTCTGAAAATATATTCTGATGGAGGTGCTTTGACTAGAATTGATAAAATTCGCGATATTGCTGATAATGATTTTGTAAAAAAATATCTTCATGTTTGTACTGTTCAAGAAAATAATTGTAATGTTTGTGATAAATGTCGCTGAACTTTATTAGCTTTATATGCATTAGATGTTAACTTAAAAGAATACAAAAATGTCTTTAATATTGATTATTTTAATAATAATAAGGAAGAATATTTTAATTGGATTTATGAAATTCACTTATGGGGAAAAGATTCTATGAATGAGCCAACATATCAAATGTTGCTTAAGAAAGAAGAATTTAGAAAATTTATAGATAAAAAGGAAAAAGAAAGTTTAGATAATTCTGAGATAAATAATGAAAGTAATCTTTCTAATGAAGTAAATTATTATGAAGAGGAACTAAAAAGAGTAATTAATTCTAAAACTTATAAGATAGGGAATATAATTATGCTTATTCCTAGAAAAATAAAACAATATATTTACAAAATAAAAAGATGATTATTATTTTAACACTATTGTTACTTTAAATTGGACTTTTAATAATAAGTTTAGTACAATTTAAATATAAAAAAGTGCTAGGAGGTATATGGTGAAAAAGATATTATTTTATGGTGTTTCTTCATTTAAAAATTTAGGTGTAGAAGCTATATTTAATTCGACTATTCAGCAAATAAAAGATGATGTTGAAATAATTGTGGCAATTTTTGATTTGCAGTATCACACATTAAAGTATAAAAAACAAGGTATAAAATTTATTGATCATCATCGTATGGAAGAATCTGAATTTACCGAGGAGGAGAAAAAATTAAACAATTATTATCAAAGTATACCTTTTGATTATTATAATTTTGAATGCCTTTATGAACGTGATGTCATAAAAGAAATGAAAGATTGTGATATATGTATTCATCTTGGAGGAGATAATTATTGTTATAATGCTAGCAACTTTTTGTATACAATTAATAGGAAAGCAAAGGAATTGGGCAAAACCACTATTTTATGGGCTGCATCATTGTTTGATGAAATTAATGATTTAGAATTAGTAGAGGAATTAAATAGATATGATTTAATAATGTTAAGAGAATCTATTAGTTATAATGCAGTCAGAAAATGGATTGATGAAGATAAGTTATTATTAATATCAGATCCCGCATTCTCTTTGGAATCAAAAGAGATAAAACTTAATGAATGGTATAAAAATCGCAAAATATTAGGCTTAAATATAAGTCCTCTAACTATAAAAAATGCGGAACAAAAAAGTGAGATTGAAAAATTTATTGATTATATCTTAAAAAGTACAGATTATTCAATTTTGCTATTTTCTCATGTAATTGTTGATGAAAGTAGTGATACAAGTGTCC
>CANQZY010000121.1 GCA_947628455.1 uncultured Methanobrevibacter sp. | reverse complement strand
CCTAATTCTTTTTTCATTAAATCATTTACTTTAAATTCTTGGAATGGTTCATACGGGCTTTCATCGAATTCCATTGAGAGAGAAATTGCTACTCTTTTAAGAGCTTGGTTGAGACTTATAAGATTAATTGATAATTTTTTCATATCTTTAGATACGATTGATGAAACTAAATCAAAAGATCTGATTTCACTATAAGTTTTAAATGCTCGTTTACGTGAAGAATATTTGATAGCTGTAGATGGGCAGGAGTGCATGCATTCTTCGCATCTTGCACAGTATGAAGGATTGATATAGGGTAATTTACTAGTTCTACTTATATTAATGGCTCCCATGGAAGGGCAAACTCTAGTACAAGTCATACAACCAATACAATCATCTTGTTTTATGACAATTGCTTTTCCTCCTTTAACTGTTTTGGGTATTAATTCACCATATTTAATTGCATCAGTAGGGCAAACTCTAAAACAATATCCGCAGCCAACGCATTTGTCAGGATCTATTTCACTGTGTGCTTCCCCCGAGCCTGAAGCATTAATATGGATAGCTCCAGTTTTACAAGCTTGCACACAAGCACCGCATGCTTTGCATAATTTAACATTAATATTCGGAGTATTTTCTTTTATAGGAGGGGCTAATTTAGTTTCAATTGTGATTGCATCATAAGGACAAGCATTACGACATAAAACACATCCAAAACAAGTACTATTAATTTTTGTACAACCATCAAGAGGATCTATATAAATTGCTTCAATAGGACATGACGGAAGACACGGTTTATTTTCACAAATATCACATTTACTTTGATCAATCGAATATTCAATTTCCACATCTCTTATGGGTCTTGGAGTTTTAGTATAACTATCAATCATATACTCAATCCACCATCATTATATCATTAGATAAATTAGATGCTTTAACAGTAATATAAATTATTTCATTTCCTTCTTCATTTACATCCAAAGAAAATTTAGCAAGGAAATATTTAATAACCGAAAATGGGCATGTCTGATAACAAACACTGCATCTTAAGCATTTATCAATATCTCTAACAATTGTATCATCATCATAATCAAAAGATATTGCGCCAGTCGGACAATCAGGAATACATAACTGACATTTTTTACATTTTTCACTATCCCAATCAATAATTCTAATTTTAAGTCTATTTACTGCATTCATTAAAATTTCCATTGCTATTTCACCATCAGGAATAATCTCTAAAGCTTGTTGCCATACTTCACTGACAGGAATTTCATACTTTAAAATCATATCCTTTTCAAGATTTCTTAAATCATTTTTTTGATCATTAATAAAATTTTCAAGGTAATTTATAATAAATGAAATAAGTTCTTTTTGATCTTGAAGATTATCAACAATAACTGCTTTCATCGCACCATTAACAGGACAAACATCAACACACTCATTACAATGAATACATTTAAGCTGATTAACAACCAAACGATCATCAATTATAGAAATAGCTTCCACAGGACATGTTTTTTTACATTTTTTACATCGAATACATAAATAATCATCAACAATGTATTGTCTTTTTGAAGGAATAATATTAAATTCAGCTTTAATTAAATGATTTTCTCCACATTCTAAAGTTTTAGGTTCGGTTGGGCAAACTTCAGCACAAAAACCACATCTAATACATGCTCCTTCATTAATAACAGGATATGTAATACCTGCACCTTCATCATCATCTTTATTTCTAACTAAAATAATTGCATTGGGAGAAGGGCAAGATGCTGTACAAGCTCCACAACCTATGCAGAGTTCTTTATTAACAGAGGGAAAATCTCTAAATCTTTTGGGTTTTTCGGTGATTTTTTCACGAGAATGTGCATTAACAAACCCATCAAACCATGCTCTTCTTGCAAAATCGTAAATATACCACATTAAAGATGCCATTCACACGACCTCATAAAAATCTTTTTTAATGCTTTTTCCATTTTCATCTGTAATTAACACTCTTTCAGCGCAAGCTATGCATGGATCGCTGGAAGCATAAGTGGCTACAGCATCAGCTATAGTAGCTACATTATTAAGCATATATTTAGCACAAGAGTCTATATTAGGAATGGAAGGAGTTCTAATTGAAATATGTTTAATGAGATTTCCATTAGTTTCAATCATATATGTTACTTCTCCCCGCGGTGCTTCATTTTTCCAATATGCGTAACCTGTTTTTATATCAACAGGAGTTCTAATATCGCCATTAGGAATATTTTCAATAGCCTGTCTAATTAAACTAATAGATTCCGGAATCTCATCAAATCTATTTAAAGTACGAGCATAATTATCTCCTTCTTTTCTCCAAATAGTTTTAAAATCAAAATGATCTTTATAGGTATAATGATCCTCTCTTAAATCATATTTTAATCCTGAACCTCTTCCAATAGGGCCAACAGCACCTCCTTTAATAGCTTCTTTTTTAGTCATTAATCCAACATTTTTTGATCTTAATCCAACAACAGGCCCTTCTGCGAATAATTCACGTGTCATGGGCAGGCCTTCTTCGACTATTTTCAGATTTTCAAGAATAGGGTTAAAAAATCGTTCATCAGCATCCATTTTAACACCACCAATAACATTCCAACCCATATTAACCCTATTTCCTGTTAATAACTCAATAGAATCCATAATATATTCTCTTAAATCTAAAACTTGCATAAATAAAGTTTCATGATCTAAAGCTTTAAAAAATGTTGAATTAGCTAAAAGATGACTCTGAATCCTATCAAGTTCATTTGTAATAACTCTTAAAAATTGAGCTCTTAATGGAGCATAAATTCCAGAAATTTTTTCAATTGTTTCTGCAAATGTTTGCGTATGTTCATAAGAACATATTCCGCAAACTCTTTCAGCTAAAAAAATGGCTTTTTGCCAATTCTTACCTTCCATTATTCTTTCAATTCCTCTATGAACATAACCATACTCAATATCAGCTTTAACAACTCTTTCACCTTCAGTTTGAAGTTTAAGTCTTAAAGGTTCTTTTAATCCGGGGTGAATAGGACCGATTGGAAATATCATTTATCTTCTCTCCCTCTTGCAATTATAGCCTCCGGACCTACAGCTAAAATAGCCTCCAAAATTTCACTTGGTCTGGGAGGACAACCAGGAATTGCTGCATCCACAGGTATAAAATCAGAAGCAGGCGCATTAACACAACCACCCTCCTGATTAAAAACATCACCAGACTGCGGACAATTACCCACAGCCACCACAATTTTCGGTTCAGGAGCTTTATCATAAACCCTTTTAAGATTAGTAACCCACTGCTCT
>CANQZY010000120.1 GCA_947628455.1 uncultured Methanobrevibacter sp. | reverse complement strand
ATGCTCTTCATTACCGATTACTAATACAATTTTCCCTGTATAATCAATAGTTTTATAGTCTTGCCCTGCCATATCTGTTCCAATAATCCAATAGCCATTTTGTTTTAGTGTTTTCATAGTTTGCGCTACATTAGTCACTAAACACAAATCGACATTATTAAGTGATCCAGCGGAAGTTTTCATTACTGTGGAGGTAATTTTAACACTCCGATCATTAGGTAAAATTATGCCATCTACCCCTGCCGCCTCACAAGTACGAATAATAGCTCCTAAATTATGAGGATCCTCTAAATGATCTAAAAGAATTAAAAAATTATTATTGGATTTTTGAAGCAAAGAAGACAAATCATGATATTTGTAGTCCTCTATATCTAGCATTATACCCTGATGGTTACTTCCTGCAAGTTGATCTAATTCTTTTTTTGTTTTATAAATTATAGGAATTTTTACTTTTTGTAAGAGAGAATTTATCTTTTTATCATCAAAGCCATCTTGCAAAAAAATTTTTTTGATATTTTTATTATTATTTAATAATTCCACAGCTACATTTCTTCCATAAACTAACATTCTGTCCCTCCTAATATTATTTCCATAATTTCATCAATTCTCTGATGTTTGTCTACTAATTCTAAATAACCAATTAAAGCCTCTAATCCTGTCGCATGTTTATAAGTAATGATATCGCAATTTTTAGGATGTGATATTGTTTTATAATTACGAGCTCTCTTAACAATATCCATTTCTACATCAGTTAACATTCCCAAGTCAATAATTTTCTTTAGAAAACTAGCTTGGCCTTTAGCACTTACATATTTAATAGCTTCTTTTTGTAAATCATTCACGTTAGCTATTCCTTTTTTTATTAAATATTTACGTATATAATCCTCATATATAGTATCCCCCAAATATGCTAAAACCAAAATATTAATTTGCATAATATCCATATTATCACCCGGTTAAATTATAGCATACCAAATACAACAAAAAAAGATATAGTATTATATCTTTCTATAACTATTACTTATCATCATCAGGTAATTGTTGAAAGCCAGAGTTAAATTGGGCTATCAAGGCTTTTAATTTTTCACAACGCTTTGACAAATTCCTATTTTCAAGACCTAATTTTTTCATTTCAATAGCTTTTTCTTTTTCAAATTGTTCTTTTTGCATTTTAATTTCAGCATGCGCATTTTTAATCTTTTCAATATCTATTTTTCTAGATGCTTCATATTGAGCTTTTTGATTTTTCAATTCCTGTTCATCAGAATTTAATTTAGCCAACATAACCTCTTTTTCCTTATTAAATTGCTCAATATCAGCTTCAAGTTTACTGCGATCCTTTTCTAATTTTTCCCTATCAGCTTGTAATTTTTTTTCTTCTAAATCTTTATATGATCTAAATTGGGCTTTTTCTGACTCCAATTTCTCAGTTGAAGCCTTAACAGATGCTTCAGCAAGAGCTAACTCTTCTTTTGTTGCTTCTGTTTCCACATTGAATTGATCTTCTTCGCTTTGTAACTTAGCTTTTTGGGCTCTTACATATTCATCACACTGTGTCTTTTGTAATTTTATACTTTCCTTTTGTGTTTCCATATAACGTTCAAATTCTTCTTTTTCTTTATTTAGTTTTTCTTGATTTTCTTTTAAATTAGCAGCATGATCCTTAACCGTCTTTTTCTGAGCCAAAAGTGTTGAAATAAAATTATTTGCTCCCGCTACATCACTTGATAAGCTATTAAACAAATCATCAAAATTACTATCTTCATCTAAAGAGTGACTCTCTGAACTTGGTAAATTAACAGCTACATCTGATGTCCTCTGATTAGAAATGGTCTGAGAAATTTCGATAATTTCATCATCATCATCGTCGTCATCATTATCTAAAGTAAATTCACTAGATATATCGTTTTTCACGGCACTATTAAAACTATAATCAGAACTGTCATTTGCCATAGCATCATCAATTAAGTCCATATCTTCATCTAAAATATCCTGCATCACCACTAACACTCCTTTTTATTCTTATTACCCCCACATTAACATATCATAAGTATAACAGACTTTGTTTGAAAAGTACACACTTTTTTTATCAAAAGTCGAAAAAACGACTATTTAGTCGTCATTTCCTCTAGCTATTACGATTAATAATAAACGCAAAATCTCCAAAATAGTCGTCGCCAAAGATGCCACATAAGTATAAGCAGCAGAACGCAACATTTTTTTGCTTTCTTTTTGTTCTTCTGAATTTAATATTCCTAATTTATCAAGTTGTAATCCTGCTCGAAAAGACGCATTAAATTCTACTGGTAAAGTAACTAATTGAAATAATACAATTAACAATAACAAACCAATTCCAGCCCATGCAATATCCATCAAACCAAAAATCAAGCCAATGAACAGGGCTACATACCCAAACTTAGACCCAAAGTTAGTAAATGGTATTAAGAAACTACGAAATTTCATGAATTTATATCCCGTTTTATCCTGCAAAGCATGGCCAACTTCATGTGCTGCCACAGAAACCGAAGCTATGCTAGTGCCATGAAAAATATCTTTGGAAAGCCTAATAGTTTTTCTCGTAGGATCATAGTGATCAGATAAAACACCTTTAGTTTCTACAACATAAACATCATTAAGTCCGTTAGCATCTAATATCTTTCTAGCTACTTCACATCCGGTTAAATTCTGTTTCACTTTTACCCTTTTGTATTTTCTATAAGAATTATTAACATAAACATCAGCCGCAATCGTTATTATTGCCCCAATTATAATCAAAACCCATCCAATTAAATCATATCCAAAATAATAATATGGCATACTTCATCCTCCTTATATTTTTTCAAACTTAGTCCCATCCCGACTATCTATAAGCTTAATGCCCTTTTTTAATAGTTGATCGCGTATATCATCAGCCAAAACAAAATTTTTATTTTTCTTCGCCTGATCCCTAATTTCAATCATCTTTAAGATTTCATCGTCAACTGTGATTTGCTCATTAACCAACAAATCTAAGGATAATACCTTGTCAAAACTCTCAATTAATTTTCTTTTCGTATGTTGATTAACTTCACTTTTTAATAAATCAAATAACAACGTAATAGCGTTAGGTATATTTAAATCATCTTCCAAGCAATCAATAAATAAATGATTCCATTTAGCAAATTCAACCTCATCAAATTTTCCTTCATCTTGCAAATTATTGACTCTTTTTTTCAATTTATTATAGGCCTTAGAAGCATTATCCAAGTTATCATAAGTAAACACAATTTGTTTACGATAGTGACTATTCAAGCACATATAACGATAAGATAATGGATTATATCCCTTTTCTTGTAATCGCGATACTGTAAGAGTTGCTCCTTTGCTCTTGCTCATTTTACCACTTTCATCTAA
>CANQZY010000119.1 GCA_947628455.1 uncultured Methanobrevibacter sp. | reverse complement strand
TACGATATTATGAGTAAAGTTAAACAAGAAACAGAAATTAAAAAATATATTGTAACAACAAGTAAGGAATATAAACCAGAAACAGTAACTAAAAAACAAGTAAAACAAAATAATGGTAATAAATTAGAATATGTTGCTATATTAGAAATACCGAAAATAGATTTAAAAGAAGGATTAGTAGTTAGTACCAAAAATTTTAATTCTATAAATTATTCTGTAAGTATAGATAAAAATGGTAAAATGCCAGATGAAAAGGGTAATTTTATTTTATATGCTCATTCAGGAAATTCAAGAGTGGCATTCTTTAGAAATTTATATAAATTAAATTTAAATGATAAAGTTTATGTTTATTACAAAGGTATTAAATATGAATACATATTAACAGAAAAATATAATATTGAAAAAACAGGTAAAGCAAATGTAATTAATTCAAATAAAGAGCATTATATAACATTAATAACATGTAATCAAAAAGATAGAAAATATCAAATAGTTTTAATTGGAATTTTAGAAAAAACAAAAGAATATTAATTAAAAAATAAAAAAGGGGGTTTTATTAATGGAAAAAACAAATAATTATAAATGGAAACTAATAGAAGTTATTCCGGATATTTCTTATGAGGAAATGAGTGATATTATTAATCGAAAACTAGCTAGTATTATTATTAAATTAGAAGATTATTATAAAAAAAATATAAACAGCAATAAAAACAATTGCGAAAACAGTTGAGGCGCGTTATAATTTGGTTAGTATTATTAAGGCATTTAGTACATTTTTAATATTAAACAAAATAATTCCTTTTGAAAAGGAGATATAAAATTAAAGATGATATTAAATGTGATTAGGGAGAGTGATTATACAAATAATAATACAATTAGTTTAGTTAATGTAACAGAAGAAGAACAAATTCAATTAAAAAAAATTAAAGAATTAATCAATATTAATAATTTAAAATATGTTTCTGATAATGTTAAAAAACTTTTAGGACTAAAAATTGAAAATGATACAAAAATTTTTACTAAAAATCCTGATATTAAAAATATGAGGGTAAATGGAATAATTAGAGTAATTTTGTATGTTAGACTTTCACAAGAAGATGGTGATTTGCAAGATGGAGATGTATCATCTAGTATTAAAAATCAATTGCTTTATTTACTTGAAGAGTGTAATAAAAAAAATTGGGTTGTTGTTGGGATCTTTTGTGAAGAAGATTTAAGTGGTGTAGATGATAATAGACCAGAATGGTTAAGAGCAATAAAATGTGCTGAATGTGGAAATACAGAAATTATACTTTCAAAAAGTCAATCAAGGTTTACTCGTAGTATGGAAATGGTAGAAAAATATTTACACAATTTATTTCCAGAATGGGGAGTTCGCTTTATCGGTTTAACTGATAATATTGATTCAAATGATAAAAGCAATAAAAAATCAAGACAAATAAATGCTTTAGTAAACGAATGGTATGTTGAAGATGCATCAATAAATACAAGAGCTGCACTTAATGCAATGAAAAGGTCAGGACAATTTACTGGTAATACTCCACCTTACGGATATTTAATCGATCCAAAAGATAAACATCATTTAATTCCAGATTTATATGCAAGGGAAATTGTAAAAAAGATGTATGAAATGCTAATGAATGGACAATCTTTAAAGGCAGTTGCAGACAAATTAAATGAAGAAGGAATTTTAACACCATCTGATTATAAAGAATCAAGAGGAGATAAAGTATATAGGGGAAGGAATCCAATTAAATTTTTTAAATATAAAGTCGAACGATATGATACAATGGACTCTATTATAAATAAATTCCATATAACTGTAGATGATATTACAAAATATAATTTATTACCTAAGGGAATGGTTGGTGCAGGACAAATTTTATTATTACCATATAAAAAAAATTGGACATCAAAGATGGTAAGAAAAATAGTTACAGATGAAGTACAAATAGGAACGCTTGCACAAGGAAAAACAGAAAGAATAAGTTTTAAAAACAAAAAACAAAGAATAAAACCTAGAAGTGAATGGATTATTGTTCCACATTGCCATGAAGCAAATATAGATAAAGAAACATTTGATAAAGTTTGTTCTAAATTTCAAGCAAAGACAAGAGCTAGACCACAAAAAGATGGAACAATCCCACTATTTTCAAAAAAAGTTTTTTGTCCTATCTGTGGAAGAGCTTATAATAAAAATAGTGCTCAATCAAGTTCTTCAAAGGATGCTCCTAAAAATGGATATTTAGTATGTGGAGGGCACATAGCTCGTATTTGCGATAATAAATACAGTATTGAAGAAAACGAATTAAAAGATTATGTTTTAAAACAAATACAAAATAAACTTAATACTTGGTGTGATTCAAAAAAGACAAGTGATAGTTACTGTAAACAAAAAAATGCTATGAATATCGATAATGAAATGGAACAATTAGAACAAAGAAAGCAAAAATTAAATACTGACATTTCAAAAAAAGAGTGTGTGTTATCTCAATTATACGAAGATAAAGTTTCAGGAATTTTATCAACAGATGAATTTTTATCTATAAAAAATAAAAACACTTTATATATCGATAATCTTAAAAAAGAAATAAAAGAAATTGAATCAAAAATAAAGAATTTAGAATTAAATGAAAAACAAGAAAAAAACATAGATGCTTTATTTGAAAAATATAAAGATTTAAATACTTTAAATAGAATTATATTAGATGAATTTGTTTCTAGAATTGAAGTAGGAATACCAAATTTAGTTAATAATGAACGAACAATAAAAATTGTGTGGAATTTATTTGATTAATATAAAAAGTGACTTCTTAAATTAAAAATCTTGCTATATGTATATGTACCCTTCGGGGGGGCATTTAAGATTATTTTAGATGCTAAGTGGATAACTTTTTAAAAGAAGTTAATACTAAAAATAGAAGGAGTAAAAATATATGGAACAAGAAAATAAAAAGAAAAAAGTAATAGTTGCAATAATAGGAGTGTTAGTTTTACTAATAGCTCTTGCTACTGCAACTTATGCATGGTTTAGTGCAACAAGCAATTCTGAAGATAAAAACATTACTACTGCAAAAGAAGAATTAATTGTTACACCATCGTCAGATCCAATTCATATTGAGAATATTAAGTCTACCAGTTCGTTTATTAGTTGGGGGAATATTAGATCAATTATTCCTACGGATTTTAATAAAGAAAATGAAGATGCCGTACAAATACCAATAAGTGTAACAAATAAATCAACTATAAATATTAATTATAATTTAAATATATCGGCTACTGATATAAAATTAAATGAAAAACTTTCTGGTGGATCAGTTGAAAATATTAAATGGGTATTATATAAGTTAGACTCTAAAAATGGAAGTTCAAATGATCCAGAATCACATGGAACATTTTATGATCCAACAAGAAAAAAGAATATGGTAGTAAATAAAGAAATAACTCCAAATGAAACACATT
>CANQZY010000118.1 GCA_947628455.1 uncultured Methanobrevibacter sp. | reverse complement strand
AAATACCCGAAACATTGCCTACAAATGAAGGTCCTAATATTTGGATCTGGATTGAAAAAATAGGCAGAACAACATTAGATGTTGTATTGGATATTTCTAGGGATTTACATATTGATAGAAAGAGAATGGGTTTTGCTGGAATGAAGGATAAAAAAGCCCGCACACGTCAATGGATTTGTATAGCTAATATGGACTCAGATCAACAATTAGAAAATATTAAAAATCTTAATGTTTATAAAACTAAATTTTTAAATATTGTTAGAAGTCGTAAAAAACTTAGGATGGGTCAACTTAAAGGAAATAAATTTGGTATATTAATAAGAGATATTGATGATATAGAAGAAAGTAGTAGGACAGCTAATGAAGTTTTAGAACAATTGGAATCTAAAGGTGTTGCTAATTATTATGGTTGGCAAAGATTTGGAAAACCTCGGACTAATACTCATCTTGTAGGGGAAGCATTAGTTCAAAATAATCTAAAAGAAGCTGTATCTAGATACATTGGGAATCCTACAGTTGAGGAGAATATAGAAAATCAAAAAGCAAGAAAAGCGTTTGATGAGGGGGATTTGGAAAAATCATTAAATTTAATGGGTAAAAGTATGCGTTATGAGAAAATGATGATACGTCAACTTATTAAACAATCACATAAAGGAGAATTAAATGACGACTCTTATAAAAAAGCATTATATTCTTTGCCTAAACCACTTCAACGAATGTTTGTTCATTCATATCAATCATTCCTTTTCAATGAGGCTGTAAGTAAAAGAGTAGATATGGGAATAGATAAATATGTTGAAGGCGATATTATTGTAGATAACCAAGACCATATTGTAAGAGATAAAACTCCTGATGAATTACAAGAAATGATTTTTAATTTTGAGGCACATCCTACATCACCATTATATGGTACTAAAGTACCTTTTGCAGAAGGAGTCGTGGGGGATATGGAGAAAACTATTTTGGATAGTTATGGTTTGTCTAAAAAAGATTTTGAAGTATTTAAGATGCCTAAGTTGGGAAGTTTTGGTATACGTAGACCTATACGATTTAAGATATGGGACTCACAGGCCAAACCCGTTGATGATGGTGTTTTTGTTGAATTTTCTATAAATAAAGGTTCATATGCAACAGCTGTTTTACGTGAAATAATGAAAGAGGATGTAGTATAAAAAAATGTTAATTAAAGGCAGAAAAATTTCAAAAGGAAAAGGTGTAGGTAGGCTTATTGTAGGTAGAAATCCTCTTAGTTTTTTAGGTGGTGTAAATCCTAAAACAGGTGAGATTATTGATCCTAATCATGATCTTAAAGGGCAGATAATTAAAGATAAGGTTTTATTTATTCCTGGTGGTAAAGGTTCTACTGTAGGATCATATATTATTTTTCAGATGAAAAAAAATAATACCGCACCATCAGCCATTATATGTATTGAGGCCGAGCCCATTATTGCTACTGGAGCTATAATGTCAGATATTCCTATGGTAGATTGTCCTGAAGATACATCTGAATTGTTAGATGGTGCATTAGTAGAAGTTGATGGTAATAATGGTTTTATAAATATTCTATAAAAATAGATGTTTTATTTTACAGGTTTACTTTTTTTTTTAATTGCGGGTGTGTATTTTTTAAGCAATAGTGATAATGATATTACTGTAACAGAACTTAATGCCATTGCTAGTCCAGCCCATTCTGGCATAAACATTATATTGAAATTTAAATATAATGCTCCTGCTGCTAGAGGTATTAAAATCAAGTTATATGCGAAAGCCCAGAATATGTTTTCTTTTATTCTTCTCATTACTTTTTTAGAAAATTGTATTGCTGCTACAACATTTTCTAAGTCTTCGCCCATTATAACTATATCTCCACTTTCCATTGCAATGTCTGTACCATTACCCATTGCAACCCCTATATCAGCTTGTGTTAACGCTGGAGCGTCGTTTATACCATCACCTACAAATAATACTCTATTTTTCTGATTATTCTCTTGAATATCTTTTATTATATCTAGTTTATTCTGTGGTAATAAATTTGCTTTTACATTATCTATTCCTACAGCATCTGCAACATTAAGAGCAATTTTTTGATTATCACCAGTAAGCATATATGTTGTAATATTCAAATTATGCAATTCATTAATTGTTCTCTGTGCTGTTGGTTTAATTTTATCAAATAATGTAACTATTCCAGCTATTTCATTATTGACTGCTAAAAGTATTGTGGTTTTACTTTCATTTTCTAAATTTCTATATTTTATTAATATTTCTTCGCTAATTTCTATATTTTCATTTTTCATTAGTTTTATGTTTCCAGTTAGTATTTTATCATCTTGGATTTTTGCTTTCAGTCCTTCACCTGGTTTGTTTTCAAAATCTTCTGTCTTTATTAGTTCTATGTTCATTTCTTTAGCTTTTTTTACTATTGCTTTAGCTATAGGATGATTAGAATTTTTCTCCACACTTGCTATTATTTTCATTAATTGTTTTTCATCCATTGTGTAAGGTATTATTTGTTCTAATTCTGGTTTTCCTTCGGTTATTGTTCCTGTTTTGTCTAATGCTACTATGTTTATTTTTTCTGCATTTTCTAATGTGCTTCCATTTTTAATTAATATCCCATATTCTGCTGCTCTACCTATACCTACTGTCACAGCAGTTGGTGTTGCTAGTCCTAGTGCGCATGGGCAAGCAACTACTAGTATGGATATCAGTGTTGTAAGTGCAAATAGTAAGGTTGATCCTATAATAAAATACCATATTATGAATACTGTTATTGCTATTGTTAATATTGTAGGTATAAAATAGCTAACAGCAGTATCAGCGATTTTTTGCACTGGAGGACGTGAATTTTGAGCTTTTTCTACTAGTTTAATAATATTTGAGAGCACGGTTTTATCATATATTTGTGATACTTGAATTTGTAGAGCGCCATCTTGATTTATTGTTCCGGCAAATATTTTACTATTTTGTTTTTTAATTTTAGGTATGGGTTCTCCATTTATCATAGATTCATCTACATAGGATTCTCCATTAATTACTATGCCATCAACAGGTATTTTATCTCCAGGTCTAACTAATACAATATCATTTATCTGTATTTTATTTATGGAAACTTCTTGTTCAAATTGAATATTGCCATTTTTATCTAGTGTTATTTTTGTTGCATTAGTTGGTTGCAGATTGATAAGTTTTCTTATGGAATCAGATGTGCTTTTCTTGGCTTTAGCCTCTAAATATCTGCCTACTAATAAAAATGAGGGTAACATTATTGCTGTTTCGTAAAACATAAATGAATGGTCTAGTACAATATGAAATGTTCCTAATATACTGGATACATATGCAACCATTATACCCATAGAATACATTACATCCATGTTTAGATTTTTATGTATTATTCCATTCCATCCATCTTTTAGTATGGGTAGTGATACATATAAAAATGGCACTATACTGATTATTAGTGAGAACTTACCCATTGATAATCCCCAGGGATGCCATTTAACATACATTAAAATCATTAATATTGCTGAAAATATAAAACCTACTATAATTCGATATAATTTGTTTTTTAAATTAGTTTCATCA
>CANQZY010000117.1 GCA_947628455.1 uncultured Methanobrevibacter sp. | reverse complement strand
TCTTTTTGTTTTATATTAGGAAGAGCAGCCTCAAGTTGAATATTAACTCTATTTTCATATTCTTTATACAAAGCTTCAATCATTTTATCATGCTTATCAAGATTATCAACTGCTAATATAGTATCCATTATACCCCTACCATTCATAAATCTTAAAAAATAAGCTTCAAAATCAACACATTCAGCTATCTTTTCTAAATGCTGCTTAGAAAAACCTTTCTCTTCAGCAAGCTCCAAATATTGATAAAGCTCACCACAATCAGCATGATCACCTAAACCTGCAATAGCAGGTAAATGTTTAATTAAATCCTTAATTTCAGGATTTATAATATGCGCAACTTCTGCAGATAATGCCCCTGCTGTTAATTGAGAATCTCCACCCACCAAATAAGGATTTACATGTGTATCCACATACTCATCTACCTCTACAGTCCCATCCACTATCTCTCCATTAAACTCTTCTTTAGTTAATAATTCTCCAGGAAAATGATGATCAATAACAACAATCTCAATATCATAAATTTTAGCCTGCATTAAAGCAGTAATATCCTCTTCTGTAGAACCATTATCCAAAAGAACAATCAACGGCAATTTCTGACCATGCCTTTCCTGATCTTCTAAAGCATAAGATAAATCTTTAACAACATCTTCAAGTTCATAAAATGGCGCTTTACTAGGTGATCGTTTAAAATAATAATACTGAGCATCATTATTAGGATTTATCTCCTCAATTAAAGGAATCAAAGCTTTCTCCATAGCAACGCCCGCACAAATACCATCAGCATCAGCATGATGCCTTATAAGAATAGATCTCCCATCCAAAATCGCCCTTTTTATTTTCTTAGCAGACTCCATCATTTTAGGCCTTAATCTATTCAAAACATCACTTTTAATTAAAAAATCAACATCATCAGGTTCAGCCCTTTTATCCAACGCCTCCTCAATTAAATCATAAAATTCTTGTTTTTTATCATCATCTAATTTTGTAAGAGATTGATTCTCAATTTGTGTCTTACCACCATGCTCATTAACATCACCTAAAACCTTAATCACATCACCCACATCAACATCCGGATAAGCTCTAACTCCCGCCTCATCAAAAGCAGCAACCATCACCACACCCGTCTCATCAGTTATAGTAAAAATAGTAGGACCAGATGTTTGCTGAACCTGTAAAACTTCACCATCAATACGAACAAACTTACCCTTATTATTTTCTAAATCCTCTATCTTAGTCCTATCAATACTTCTGGTAAGTTTTTTAATCTCATAATTATTAACCCTTGCTGGAGCCATATCTATTTTATTTTCCTTTTGTTTAATTGATGTCACCCTCGCAATAATTTCATCATTAACCTTATAATTAGAACTATTACATCTCATTAAACCCCAAACATTACTATTTAAACTTACAAAAACACCATATTTTTCAATTCTAGTAATTTTCCCTTTATAAAGATTATCTTTCTTAACATCATTCATTTTACATAATGAATCAAGAACAAAAACTTCTTCTTTTTTATTTTTATCTGCTTGTTTTTTCATTTTATCTGATTTAATTTTAATATGACAATCCCTACAATATTCAAATTTCGAATCAATTATCTTACCACAATTTTTACAAACATTAATTTGACCTTTACCATTACAATAATAACAGTCATCAAAAATTTCAATTTGACCTTTACCATTACATATCTCACATGGAATATCCTGATCAGCACCTAAATCAAATTTAGATTTTGCATTATTATTAATTCCTTTAAAATGATTTTCTACCTCAAAAGAGTCCACATACCCCGTTCCATTACAATTATTACACTTTTTATAATCTACAACAGTAGAACCCCTTCCTTTACACTTAGGACAATCCTTCCTCATTAGATATAACCTCATATTCAAATTAACAAAAAATAATAAAACATTTTACACTTATTAGATATTTTTCTTTCTTTTTAGTTTTCCATCAATTTTTTTACATTCAATAAAAAAAAAATGATTAATTTAATATTAAATTAAAAAACTATAAAAAAATAGCCTATATACTAATATACCTTTATGTAAAAACAAGTTATAATAATCTTTTGGTATAAAAAACTAAAAAAAAAATATTATATAAAATAAACATCTTTTTTAAAAATAAAAAAAAAAGAAAAAAAATTAATTAGACCAAAGTCCATGAACATTACAATACTCTTTAACAATAACCTCATTATTATTTAAAAGCTCTTCATCTACTACAAAAGTAGCTTTAGGTTCATCATCATAATTAAGTTCTGCAATAAATCTATCATCACCTAAACGAAGCTCAATAAACCTAATAGAATGCTCTTCTAAAGATGGATGAGTTACTTCACCTACCTTAACTGTAACCACATTACCATCAATATCCACAACAGGCACATGTTTAGGAGAAACTTCACCCTCAGTTTGAATTTCAAGTAAATTCATTGGCTGACCACAACAGACCAATTCACCTACACCATTATCCAAAACTTCAACCACATTTCCACATATTTCACACTTATATATTTCTCCAATTTCTGTCATCTTATCTTATTCCCATTAAAATTATTTCTTTTTTAGTACATTATATTTTTATCAAATTAGTTTTTTATATTTAACTATTTTAACTTTCTTATAAAATTTTTATTTAGGATGTGTTTCATAATAATTTTCAATAGCAGCTTGAAGCGCATCTGCCGCAAGATTAGAACAATGCATTTTAACTGGAGGAAGACCATCTAATTCTTCAGCCACATCATTACGAGAGATTTTTAACGCTTCTTCTAATGTTTTACCCACTGCTAATTCTGTAATCATACTACTAGTTGCAATAGCCGCACCACAACCAAATGTTTGAAAAGATATATCCTCAATCCTATCATCTTTTACTTTAATATAAATTGTCATTAAATCTCCACATGTTGGATTACCTACAGTTCCCACACCATCAGGATCCTCCATTTCACCTGAATTTCTAGGATTTGCAAAATGATCCATTACTTTATCACTATACATTTAAATCATCCGCCCCACATTTTTTTTCTATAATTTTTCATTTTTATCCAATATGTTTTTTACAATAATCATTATTATTTTCACACATCATCTCATCATAACCTTTATCACTATTCCAAAGCGGTGACATTTTTCTTAAAGTTTTAACAGCATTTTCTATTGCATCCACCACATTATCCACATCATCTAATGAATTTTCAATACCAATAGATAACCTTAAAGACCCATGAACATCCACATCATTAAGACCCAATGCTTTTAAAATAGGCGATGCCTTTAATGTTTTAGAAGAACATGCTGAACCTGTTGATGAATTAATTCCTTTTGCATCTAATAATAATATTAATGATTCTCCTTCAATAGCACTAAACCTAAAATTAACAATATTAGGCAACCTATCATATCTACTACCATTCAAATAAGAATAAGGAACTCTTTCAAGAACTTTATCAATTAAACTATCCCTAATATTTATCAAATAATCATAATTCTCTTTAAGATTTTCAGACGCTAATTGAGCAGCTTTTCCAAATCCCACAATACCCGGAACATTTTCAGTTCCCGAACGAACACCTCTCTCCTGACCA
>CANQZY010000116.1 GCA_947628455.1 uncultured Methanobrevibacter sp. | reverse complement strand
AGTTTACTGATGCTAATGGTGATGCAAGACTATCCATTAACTTGTTACCTGGTAGTTATATTATAACTGCTTCTGTTAGTGTTAATGGTGGTATTGAAAGTAGTTCTAATACTATTACAGTGTTAGGAGCATAAAATATATAGAAAAATAGAGAATTTATATTGTAGAGGAAGAAGAGGTTTATTTTTTTTTCCTCATTTTATCTTTTTTTTTGGGTGGTGGTGTGTGGGGCGGTATTATCTTCTAGTAGTAATTTGAGATTTATATTTATGTTTTGATTATATTTTTGTAGGGGTGTGTTTTTTTTTATGAGTATTTTGGTTATTACTGGAAGTTTAGCTTATCCTTTGATAGAGGATGTTTTGAGTGATGTTGGTGTTGATGTTATTGTTCATGTGGCTGATACTCAGGTTGCTGCTTTTTTGACTCCTAGTCAGGTTGTTAGGGAGGTTAGGGATAATTTTTCTTCTGTGCTTGATGATATTGATTTGATTTTGGTTCCGGGTTTGATGAAGAAGAGTGCTTCTTTTATAAGTGAGGAGTTGGGTGTTCCTGCTTTTAAGGGTTCTACTGATGGTGCGGATTTGGGTATGGTTATTGATTTGTTGGGTGAGGTGGATTTGTCTGAGGATTGTCCTGCTGATAAGTTGATTGAGGATGAGAAGAGGCGTTTTGCTTTGAGTTTTATTGAGGATTTTGAGTGTGATCGGGTTAATGTGGATAGGTTGCTTTCTAAGCCGGGTAATATTTTGATTCGTAATCTTCCTGTGGGTGAGGATTTTCCTATGAGGGTTTTGGCTGAGATTGCTAATGCGCCTTTGTTGAGTGAGGATGAGCTTGTTCGTAAGTGTCGTTTTTTTTTGGATTCTGGTGCTGATATGATTGATATTGGTATGGTTGCGGGTGAGGATTTTTCGGATAGGGTTCCTGATTTGGTGGGTGTTTTGAGGTCTGTTGTGGGTGATGTGCCTTTGAGTATTGATAGTTTGAATCCGAGTGAGATTAGGGTTGCTTGTGAGTGTGGTGTGGATTTGGTTTTGAGTTTGGATTTGGGTAATTATTCTGAGGTTGTGGGTGTTTTGAGGGAGTATGGTGTTCCTGCTGTGTTGTTGCCTACTAATTTTTCTGAGGGTGTTTCTCCTTCGTCTGCGGGTCAGCGTGTGGATTTTATGTGTGAGCTTGTTGATGTTGTGGGTGGTGATATTGATTATGTTGTTGATTTGATTTTGGATCCTGTTAATAGTTCTAGTATTGTGGAGTCTATTATTGCTTGTAGTGAGTTTCGTAAGGTTAGTTCTGCTCCTATGTTTTTTGGTGTGGGTAATGTTACGGAGTTGATGGATGTTGATTCTGGTGGTGTTAATGCTTTGCTTGCGGGTATTGGTATGGAGTTGGGTGTGGGTATTTTGTTTACTCCTGAGGAGAGTGGTAAGACTTATGGTAGTGTTCGTGAGTTGTCGGTTGCAAGTAAGATGATGTTTTTGTCAAAGCATAGGAATTCTATTCCGAAGGATTTGGGTATTGATCTTGTTGATTTTAAGGATAAGCATAAGAGGTTTGATTTTGTGGGTGATGATATTGAGGGTTTGGAGGTGGTTCAGCAGGATAGTGCGATGAGGTTTGTGAGGGATGTTAAGGGTAGTTTTAGGATTAGTGTTGATTATGATGGTGGTAGGATAAAGGCTGTTCATTTTGTTAAGGGTAGGCCTGATGTTGTTTTTGTGGGCGGTACGGCTCGTGAGGTTTATGAGGAGATAATTGGTAAAGGTTTGGTTAGTAGGTTGGAGCATGCTGCGTATTTGGGAAGTGAGTTGGAGAAGGCTGAAATAGCGTTGGTGACTGGTAAAAATTATATTCAGGATTTTGATTTATTTAAAAAATAATAGAATAAAAAGGATTAATCATATATTATCTTTTTTTTTGGTGTGTTTGAAGATTTATGGAAAAGGGAGGAGATGTTTTTTTTCTTTTTTTTTTAGTCGAAATCTTCTCCTGTGTCTGTTCCGGGTGATTGTCCTGCTTCGTGGTTAGAGTATTTTGATGATTGGTTGGTGGTTGATTGGGGTGTGTTTTTTTGGTGTGGGGTTGCGGGTTTTTCGATATTGTTTTTTTCGTGTGAGTATGTGTTGGATGGGTTGTTGTTGGGGTTTTCTTTGTTTTTGTGGTTGTTTGTGTTTTTTTGGTGGGTGTGGTCGTTGTGTTGGTTGTGGTTGTTGTCGGTGGTTTCTGTTTGATTGTGGGTTAGGTTGTCTATGGTTATGTTGGATGTGTTATTTTGGGTGGAGTTGTTGTTTGTGTTGTCTTGGGTTTGTGAATATATGGTGTAGGTTGTTATTGTTAAAATTATTATGATTAATATAGTTGCTATTAGGGTATTTTTTTTCATGGTATATTTTTTTTTTATTCTCCTTTTTTTTTTACGTAAACTTTAATAGTTATTTTTTATATAGTATATATTTAATTATAATATAAATAATTGTTTTTTTGGGTGTATGGAAGGTTTTATTTTTGTTGGATGATAAGTTTACGATTGAGGATTTGGATAGGGTTTTGTTGGAAAATGATTATGTTTCTAGTAGTGAAATTTCTACTACGTTGTATCTTTCTTTGTTGTTGGGTAAGCCTATGTTGGTGGAAGGGCCGCCGGGTGTGGGTAAAACAGAGTTGGCTAAGGTGATATCTAAGGCGTTTGATAGGGATTTTTTTAGAATTCAGTGTTATGAGGGTATTACTTTTGAGCAGATTGTGGGTGAGTGGAATTATCAAAAGCAGTTGTTGCATTTGGAGGCTGATAAGAGAAGTGATGATAGGGAGGAGCAGATTTTTGGTGAGGATTATTTTATTAAACGGCCTTTG
The DNA here is from genome assembly GCA_947628455.1 of uncultured Methanobrevibacter sp. Lineage (GTDB taxonomy): Archaea > Methanobacteriota > Methanobacteria > Methanobacteriales > Methanobacteriaceae > Methanocatella. The sequence goes on along the minus strand of CANQZY010000116.1, from coordinate 819 downwards.
CTTAATGCTTTTTTGAATAGTCGTCCGTCAGTTTTGTTGATTGATGAGATTGATAAAGCTGATGAGGAGGTTGAGAGTTTTTTGTTGCAGGCTTTAGGTGAGCAACAGATTACTGTTAATGATTTGGGTACTTTTGATTTGCAGAATGATTTGATTGTTGTTTTGACTTCTAATTCTCAAAGGTCATTGCTTGATGAGACTAAGGATAGGTGTTTGTTTTTGTATATTCCTTATCCTTCGGTGTCTAGGGAGGTTGAAATTGTTAAGTCTAAGATTCCTGATGTGGATGAGGGTTCGGTAAGTAAGATTGTTAATCTTGTTCATGGTATTAGGAATTTGAATTTGATGAAGAAGCCTTCGGTTAGGGGTACTGTGGATTGGGTTAGGTCGGTTTTGAGTTTGGATGATAAGGATTTGGATCGGTCTTTAGAGGATAGTATTGGTGTTGTTGTTAAAAGTGAGAATGATAAGAAGAGAGTTTTGAAAGAATTTTTTAATAAGAAGTAGTAGTAGTATTTTATATATATTTTTTTTTTTTTATGATGGATAGAATTATTAAATTGTCTAATGATTTGAGAGATGAGGGTATTGCTGTAAGTGTTAGGAGTACTTATTCTGCTTTTTTGTGTTATCAGGAATTGTCTGGTGTGGGTAATGATACTTTGAAGATGGCGCTTAGGTCTATTTATGTTAAGGATAAATATGATATAGCTAAGTTTAATCGTGTTTTTGATAATATTTTTAAAAGGGATTGTTCTTTGGATGAGGAGTTAGAGCAGGATTCTAGGTCTAGGGCTTATAGTGGTCAGGGTCCTAGGT
>CANQZY010000115.1 GCA_947628455.1 uncultured Methanobrevibacter sp. | reverse complement strand
TGTGGAGGTCGCCAATCCTCTGACCGGCCTTGTGTACTGCGCGGAGTGCGGCGCGAAGATGAGAATAGGGTTTTTTTGCAGTGTATAAAGCCTGTGACGGGTGAGGCTACTATTGTTACTTCTAAAATTGCGGCTCCTTATATTGAAAAGATTTTTAATGAGCTTGAAGTTGAGAGTGTGAATGTGGTGGGTGTGCGAAAGGAGATAGCTTGTTTGATTACGAAAGATGATCTTGAGGATTTGGACTTGGGTGAGTTTAAGGATTCTGTTATTCTGCCGGGTCGTGCGTTTGTTCATTTGATGGATGCTGAGAGAATTTTGAGTGCTGATGGTGTGGATAGGCTTGTGGGTTATGGTCCGGATAGTTTGACTGTTGATGGTGAGCTTAGTTTTGATATGAGTGATGAAGATGTTATTGAAAGGGAGTTGGAGAGTTTTAATGATTTGGTGGATGCTATAAATTTTTATGGTATGCGAAAAAAAATATGAGATGAAAATTTTTTTTTTAGATAGTTGGGGAGTTTTTGATTAGGTTTTCTTCGATTATGGAGCTTTCGGAGTATATTTTGACTAGTATGTAATTATACATTGCTGAGCGTTTAATTTCGGCTATTTGTGATAATTTTTTATTGTTAATAGTGATATTTTCGATGTCTTTGTGGAATTGATCATAATTTAGTTTTACGCGCACACCGTCGAGTTGTCCTGTGACAGGTAGTGGTGATATGACTTCTTTAATGGCTGGTATTTGGTTTTCGATTGCGTTTTTAACGACGATGGGTGGTATGAGTAGTGGGTCGTTGATCATTTCTTTTTTTTTGTTATTTAGTATTTCTTCGATTGTGGATACGAGGTTGTTTAGTGCGTGAATATCGTTTCCTCTTCTAAGTCTTCGTGGTATTCTTCCTAGTCCTGCGACATATGCGTCTGCTCCGGGTAGTTCTTCTAGGGGTATGTCGGGTGCGCCTGTGACGATTACGGGTATGTCTATGTCGTCGTATAGGAATGATTTTTCTATGATGCAATCTTTAAAGCTTCCTAATGCGAATACTGCGATGTCATGTTCTTCTATTAGTTTTTTTTCATCTTCTGTTATGCCTGCTGTTCCTTTTCCATCTCCGCGTGCAAGTCCTATCATATTATCTTTGGCTCCGTATTCTCTTAGATATTCTGATATATCGCATGCTGAGTGCGGTAGGTGGTGTCTTGCAAGTGTGGGTGAAACTATTGCTATTTCACATCCGGCCATGGGCGCAACTGTAAGTTTAGCTAGTAATTCTCTGGATTTTTCTTTGATTTTTCCCACATCCTCTATAGGAACCGCCATATTTAACACCAAATCCATCTGCAATACATTTTCTTGAAGAATAAATCCTCCTAAATCCTCTATAAGTTCTTTAATCTCTTCACTTTTATGAACTCCACCAGTAAAAGTTAATGTCTCATACATATTTTCTACACCCTCACTAATTTATAAAAAAAAAATATAATCCCTGGGAGATTTTTTTTATATATTATTATTTTATCTTTTAACTTTTATAATATTAAATATATTCTTCAAGAATTTCATATCTTATAGCTGCTTTTTTTATAGGATTTAATGTTATGTTATTATGTGAAGGTATAATTACAACATCATCATCATCCTCATTAATTTTATCTTTTAAATAATCTGGAGCTATTATATAATCAGCATTTTTATTAACCATTTCAAAGCCCATATCTAGCACAATATCTTTTAGGAAATTTGAATAGACTTTTAGTGATGTGGAATTGTGTGGTGTGTTATTTAGATATTTCATAGCTATAGGGCATTGTTTAAATATGGATTTATCTTGTTGTTTTTCACTGTATTTGGAGATTTTTTCTATTGAATTTTTTATTTGTTTAAATGTGTTTATTTTTATTTTAATGTGATTTAATGGTGTTTGGCTTTCAGATAATATTATGGCTAAATCACCATCTTCTTTTTTGGGAAATTTATTTATAGTATAATTTGTTATTCCTGCATATTTGACAATTTCTTCACACATGGGTGTTGTTGTTATTTTCATAGATAATTATTCTATTTATATTTAATATGTAATATATAAATTATTATTATGAATGTTTCACTGTCTTTTGAAAAAACAAATACTTGCGATGTTTCTATAATGGTTGATGCTTTAAGGGCAAGCACCACCATAACTTTAGCCTTAAATAATTTTAACACTATCATACCTTGTTTTAGTCTAGATGAGGCTGTTAGATTGTCTGATAAGTATAATTCTATTATAGCAGGTGAGAGAAAAGGTGTGAAAATTGAAAGATTTGATATAGGTAATTCACCCGTTGAGGTGGAAAACTTTCAAATACCTTATAATAAATCTAAAACTTTGATTTTAACAACTACCAACGGAACAAGAATATTAAAAGATATGAATTCAACTGTATTAATTGGTTGTTTATTAAATGCTAAATCTGTGGCTGAAAAAGCTGTAAAACTAGCTGAAAAAGAAATTGATGTGGTAATGGCCGGATTTAAAGGCGAATTCGCACTTGAAGATTTCTTAGTTAGTGGTGAAATACTATACTGGATAAATAAATTCACAGACTGTAACTTAACAGACCTAGCAAAATCAGCCATTTTAGCAAGTAGAGACTACAATCATTTAAAAAAAGGCATTTTCTCCAGCAGATCAGGTATAAAATTAAAAAAAATAGGAAAAATCAATGATGTAAAATGCTGTGTTTTAAAAAATATCTCAAAAAATGTTGCTATCTATAAATATGGAAAATTAAAATTACTATAAAAAAAAAAATAAAATATTTTTTTTCTTTTTTAAAATATTAGATAAAAATGTGGATAAAGTTTATATCAAAAATAGTACAAATATTATTAAGCTTAGAATTTTATAATAAAAAAAAAAATTTGAAGTGTTTTTTTAAAATGAATAGAGATGAATTAACCATAATAGGAACTGCTCATGTTTCAAATGAAAGTGTAAATGAAGTTAAACAAGCAATATACGAGCAAAATCCTGATGTAGTGGCTATTGAACTAGATAAAGGAAGATACACTCGTCTTAAAAATGAAATGATGGGAATTCAAGAAGATGACACCATATCTGTAAGCAATATCATAAAAGAAAATAAGGTGGGTTTATTTCTAGCAAGCACCATACTCGGATATTTCCAATCAAAAATTGGTGAAGAAGTTGATGTTAAACCAGGATCCGAAATGATCGGAGCTATTGAAGCTGCAAATGAACTTAAAATACCCATAGCTTTAATCGACAGAGACATTAACACCACACTCCAAAGAGCACTAAACGAAATGACATTTAAAGAAAAAGCCAAATTTCTCATAGAATCTATCATCTCCATATTCCCATCCCAAAAAGATGAACTAGAAGATGAAATAGATATTGAAGAACTTAAAAATCCTGAAAATCTCGATGAAATCATGGAATACTTTAAAGAAGTTTCACCTGGAGCATACAATGTTCTTGTAAAAGAAAGAGACGCATATCTAGCAGGAAATATCTTAAAATTACCTTATGATAAAATAGTAGCAGTAGTAGGGGCAGGTCATAAACCAGGCATTAATAAATATTTAGATAATCCTGATTCTATCGTCCCACTATCCCAACTCAACAACACAAATAACAAGAAAAAAATTCCCTGGGCTAAAATAATTTTAGCACTAATACCCATACTTTTTGTTGTGATATTTTTTCTGGCAGTTATTAACGGGATAAATATTAATG
>CANQZY010000114.1 GCA_947628455.1 uncultured Methanobrevibacter sp. | reverse complement strand
AGGTAGTTTTTCTGTCATCTCAGGCCCCCAACAAAAAGGACTCTGAGGTTCGCTAGGCCCGGCTTTCGCCTCTGAATTTTTTACTGATCAAAACACAGTCAGGCCAACTTTTGCCCTTACACTCTACGGTGGATCTCTGTCCCACCTGAGTTGACCTTAGGGCGGGCTTGATACCATTTCAAGCCCGTGCCGCCCCAGCCGAACTGCCCATCTACCGATGTCCCCCCACACACACAAAAAAAACACGCGGAGGTTAGAAACACAGTCATCAGAAAGTGGTGTCTCAAAAACGAATCATATAAACCTGGCGACTTATAATCGAATTCTCCCACTTACACTGCATACCAATAACCAAGCCTCAACAACAGACTGCAGTAAAACTCTACGGGGTCTTCGCTTCCCAATGGAAGACTCTGGCTTGTGCACCAGAATAGCAGGTTCACTAAGATCTAGCTAGGGACAGTAGGGACCTCGTTCTACCATTCATGCAGGTCGGTACTTGTCCGACAAGGCATTTCGCTACCTTAAGAGGGTTATAGTTACCCCCGCCGTTTACTGGCGCTTCACTGAATTGAACTCCAGCTTCACGTGCCAGCACTGGGCAGGTGTCGCCCTCTGTACACACCCTTACGGGCTAGCAGAGAGCTATGTTTTTATTAAACAGTCGGGCCCCTTTAGTCACTGAGACCAGCTATTCACATAGCTGGCACCCCTTCTCCCAAAGTTACGGGGCTAATTTGCCGATTTCCCTTAGCTAGTTTACCTTAAAACGCCTTAGTCTACACAACTAGGGGCACCTGTGACGGATCTCGGTACGAAAAACAAAACCACAAAAAAATTAATTCCCTTTTCAAGGACTCCATGAATCAGCTAAAACAAACACAAAAAAATATTCATCTCATCATGCCTACACCTAGTTCTCGCTATTACACCTCTCCCCAGGCTTAAACACTTAAATAGGACGACAATCCCACAAAACATATCACAAAGCGTCAGAAACTAATTAAAAAAAAACGTCACCATCAAGTGATTTCATTTGTACAGGAATATTAACCTGTTTCCCATTCAACCAGCTCAAATTATGACTGGCTTTAGGATCGACTAAACCTTGGCTGACGAACATTGCCAAGGAACCCTAGCCCCTACGGCGGTAAGGATTCTCACCTCACTTTGCTGCTACTACTACCAGGATCCACATACCTGCAAGGTCCAAAGGAACTCACGCCCCCTCTTCCAACCACACAGGTCGCCACTCTACACAATCACCAAAAAAAACGGTGCTCTATGGTATCGGCAACTAGATTAACTCCCATCCATTTTAGATGCCTTTGACCTCGATGGGTGATCTGTTACGAACTCGTTAAAGGATGGCTGCTTCTAAGCCCACCTTCCCATTGTCTTGGGCCAAAGACTCCCTTACACTTATCTAGTATTTAGGGGCCTTAACCATAGTCTGAGTTGTTTCTCTTTCGGGACACAAGCTTACCCCGCGCCCCTCACTCCAACCTTCTACGACGGTGACGAGTTCGGAGTTTTACAGTACGCCGAGAAGTTTCCCTCCCTAAACGTCCAATTAGTGCTCTACCCCGCCACCAACCTCCAGTCAGGCTGACCTTAGAGTCATTTCGAGTGGAACCAGCTGTCACCGGCCTTGATTGGCCTTTCACCACTATTCCCAAGTCAAAAGAGTGTTTTGCACGACAACAACCCTGCGGCCCTCCATCGCTCGTAAGAGCGACTTCAACCTGCTCAGGAATAGATCGACCGGCTTCGGGTTTTAATGCTGTGATTAAAGGCCCTAATTAAGACCCTCATCCACACACACCACAAAGATGCGCTACGACAAAATCGGTTTCCCTACGACTACAAGGATAAAAACCCTCTTAGCCTCACCACAACAAAAAACTCCCTGGCCCGTGTTTCAAGACGGACGATGCAACACTAGTCCATTTCATGCTCATACTACAATGTCACCACTGATTCTTTCACAAAAACTTCATTCCTTACGCGCCACATCTGGCTATCACTATCTGGTTTCAGGTACTATTTCACCCCCCGACAGGGGTACTTTTCAGCTTTCCCTCACGGTACTACTACGCTATCGGTCTTGAGAAGTATTTAGAATTAGAAGTTATTGCCTCCCACATTCAGACCCGATATCCAACGGACCCTACTCAAGAAAAATAAAAAACAGAAAAGCAAAAAAAAATTCCACTCTCCCATTCCCTAAAAAAATCATGCAAAAAAAGACCCTCATCATCAAATCTACGGGACTATCACCCTCTACGGTTAAACACCATTCCAGATGAAATTCAACCCAACAACAAAAGGCCTCCATAAAAAATGCACGTCTAATACACCACATCTCCCCAATACATGTTACCATGCAAGGATTCGGTTTGTTCTACGTCGTTTTCGCTCGCCGTTACTAACGACATCGCAATTGCTTTCTCTTCCTCCACCTACTAAGATGTTTCAATTCGGTGGGTTCCCCATCCCCTCAAAAAAAAGGATTAATGAAACTAAAACATTCCATTAGGAAGTCCCATTAGGCAATCTTAGGTTCAAAAGATGTATGCTCCTCGCCTAAGCTTATCGCAGCTTACCACGACCTTCATCAGCTCTCAAGCCAAGCCATCCCCCAGACAGCACAAAAAGTAGCATATATTTTAAAAAAGAACAAAAAAAACCATTCACAAATCATTCCTCTTCTTCTTCTTTTTTTCCACCTACAAAATTAAAATCTTATCACAAATCTAAAAAAAAACTTATTCCTAAAAAAAAAAGACTAAGTCAAAACATTGGATAATATAAAAAAAAACAATACACAAAAAAATATCATTTCTTCTTCTATTCACATATTATAAAATCAAAAATACAACGTTTTAAAATAAAAATACACATTTTCTTTTCCTAGATCTTAGTTAAACAAAAAAAAACCATTCCACACATATTCCTTCCTTTTATCCAAAAAAAAGAACACGCAAAAAAAACAGTTTTTTCCAAACTTTTCAACTAAAAAAAAGACTTTTTTAAATTAACATCCAATTATCATCATCTTATAAATAAAATATTTTTTCCCTTCACTTTCATTGGGAAAAAAAATCAAAGCATAACAATAATCTGGTTAGTTAGTGTCAGTACGGGTTACTTATGCACGGATAATAAAAAAAAAAACAAAATTTTTTTTCTCTTTATTTTCCACTTCACACCCAACCATAAATACAATCACACAACCATTGGGTGCTGCACATACAAAATGGACCCACCGGGATTTGAACCCGGGGCCTCTGCCTTGCAAGGGCAGCGCTCTCCCAGTCTGAGCTACGGGCCCCACACTCAAAAAGAATAATCATCACCAAAAAAAAACATACGGTTAAAAAAAAATCGAAAAAAGGACATGAACAAAAAAAAATCCTATAAAAACAAATACAGTCTACCAAAAAAAAACCATACTTATTTCTTAAAATATAATATTAGGAGGTGATCCAGCCGCAGGTTCCCCTACGGCTACCTTGTTACGACTTCGCCCTCCTTAAAAAATCTAGATTCGAATATGACTCCCCCCACAAAAAAAGAAATCATAACCTCATCCAAACCCTTTTTGGGTGGCGTGACGGGCGGTGTGTGCAAGGAGCAGGGACGTATTCACCGTGCGATAGTGACACACGATTACTACGCATTCCAGCTTCATGAGAACGAGTTACAGTCCTCAATCCGAACTACGAAAAAGTTTAGAAGATTACCTCCACCTTTCAGTGTCGGAACCCATTGTCTCATCCATTGTAGCCCGCGTGTTGCCCAGAGGATTCGGGGCATACGGACCTACCGTTG
>CANQZY010000113.1 GCA_947628455.1 uncultured Methanobrevibacter sp. | reverse complement strand
ATGTTGCTAAATTTAACAGATTATTTAATAATTACCTATTCAATAGAACTATCCAAGTAATAGATGCTAACTGCATAGCCTGCGGCATGTGTTTAAATGTTTGTCCTGTTAAAGCTATTAGTTTAACTCCACCTAATCCTATTGTTATTCATGATAATTGTGTTTATTGTGGTTTATGTGTGGAAGCATGTAAATTTGATGCTATTAGTTTATTTGATGATTATTTCTATAGTTCTCAAAACGGTCTTTATTTTGCAAGATCTTATGTTTTTGCTCAAAGAGAAGGTGAATTTATATTAGATCATGAAAAATGTCAAGTTTGCACTATATGCGTTAAAAATTGCCCTACAAATGCATTAGATATTAAAGATGAAAAAATTGAATATAATAAAGAAAAATGTATTTATTGTAGAGAATGTGAATATATTTGTCCTGTTGATGCAATTAAAATAGAAATTGGAAAAAATGAAGTTAATGATGTTGACTTTAGTGAGGGCGATATTGTAGGTGAAGATAGTGAATAATAAGTCATATATTACAGACTGTGAAGGCCCGCTTACTTTAAATGATAATGCCTATGAAATAGCACAACATTTTTTAAAAAAGGGAGGTCAATTGTTTAAAATTCTTAGTTTATATGATGATTATTTAGTTGATATTGTTAAAAAAGATGAATATAAAGCTGGAGGCACACTTAAATTTATTATTCCTTTCTTTTTAGAGGAAGGTTTAACTAATAAAAAAATGATTGATTTTTCAGTTAGAAATATTTTAATGGTTAAAGATTCTGAATTTTTAGTTGATTATCTTAAAAATTTGATGAATTTTTATATTGTAAGTACTAGTTATAAGCCATATATTGAAGCATTAACTGATTATATTGATCTTCCGTTTGAAAATGCTTTTTATAGTGATGTTGATATTGATGTTTTTGATATAACTAATGATGAAAAAGAAAAAATTAAGAAATTTAAAGATTTAATACTTGAAAATCCACATGATTATGAATTATTTAATAATATATTTTTTAATGAGATTCCCAAAATGAGTTTCTATTCTAAAATGGAAGAGATTTCTATAGTTGGAGGCGAAGGTAAAAAGATTGCTATTGAAAGTTTAATAAAAGATAAAAATATTAATAAAAATGAAATTCTTTATATCGGAGATAGTATTACAGATGTTGAGCCTTTAAAATTTGTTTTTGAGAATAATGGTTTGAGCATTTCGTTTAATGGAAATCAATACAGTTTAAAAGCAGCTGAAATAGCGATTGTCTCATCTTCAGCTATTATAAGTGTTATTATAGCAGATATCTTTAATAGATTTAATAAAACCATTGTTTTAAATTTCATTCATGAATATAATAATAGTGATTTAGATATTTATGATTTATTTAAAAAATATAATGTTTCAAAAAGTTTAGTGGATAAATTTTCAAAAGAAGATTTAATATTGATCGATATTATTAATGAGAAGAATTTTCATGAAATTCTTAATAAAAGTGTTGAGATGAGAGATAATATTAGAGGTCAAGAGATTGCTAGTTTAAGTTAAGAGGTGCGAATTATGAGTTATGAGATGGTAAAAGATACATTTTTTGAAGCTTTTAAGGGAAAATATGTTAGAGCGCTTATTACAGGGCCAAATATGGAGATTGTTAGAAAAGCCGCATATGATTCCACAGCCACTCCTAGTGCAGTGATTGGTAGAGTGGAAGGTGGTGTTGAGAGTTTTGTTCCTAAAAGTAAAACACCTGATGGTAGATTTGGTGCGATTGTTCAATATTGGCTAGGTGGAGATGATGTTGACAAGTTTGCATATGAATTATCTTATAGAATTAGACAAGATATTCTTGTCAAACCTTTCACCAGAGTCTTTGATTATGCAGATAAGATTTCAGATGAATATATTCATATGATGGATATTGTAGGTCATTGTGGTGATGGATATGAATGGTTAGTGGAAAAATATAATCGCCGTATGATTAATGTTCCTATTGCTGTTCCGGATTTTCAAATTGAAGAGAAATTCGTGTTAAATGATGGTATTATGGGCGGGAATTTTTGGTATTTATGTGATAGTCAGGATGCTGTTTTAAGAGGTGGTAAAATGGCTATTGAAGCTATAGGCGCGGTTAATTATGTTATTACTCCGTTTGATATTTGTTCTGCTGCTTCTAAACCCGAAACCAATTTTCCAGATATCGGCCCAACCACAAATCATAACTATTGCCCTTCATTAAAAGATAAATTAGGCCAACATTCCAAGATCCCTGAAGGTGTTAATTATATTCCCGAAATTGTTGTTAACGCAACTAATGAAGAATCTATGTTAAAAGCTATAAAAGAAGGTATTGACGCTTGTCTTGAAATAGATGGCGTTATCGGCATTTCCGCCGGCAATTATCAAGGAAAACTTGGAGATAAAGTTTATAATTTATTAGATATTTTAAAATAATAGGTTTTCATTATGAACATATTAGACAATAATCTTAATGTGGATGTTATAGGATTTGGAGCTCTTAACTTAGATAAACTTTACAGTGTAGAAAATATAGCCGGAATAGATGATGAAAGTTATATCCAATCAAAAATAGATACTCCAGGAGGTTCTGCAGCTAATACTATAGTGGGTCTTTCTAAATTAAATAAAAAAACATCTTTTATAGGCAAAATAGCTGAAGATGATCCCGGCGATATAATAGAGCTTAATCTATCTAAAAATAAGGTATATACAAATAATCTAATTTATGATGAAGAGGGAAAAACAGGTGAAGTTTTAGGCTTTGTGGATAATAAAGGCAATAGAGCTCTTTATGTTGACTCAGGTGTTAATGATAATATATCCATAGATGAAATTAATCCTAGAAATATTAACACATGTAAAATCATTCATTATACCTCTTTTATTGGTGATAAAAGTTTAAAAGCTCAAATTCAGCTATTAGACAAACTAGATGATAATATTATTTTAAGTTTTGATCCGGGAATGTTATATGTTAAAAGAGATTTTAATGATTTATACCCTATTTTTAAAAGAACAAATATTCTTTTTTTAAATGAAAAGGAATTTAGATTACTTATTAAAGATCACAATAATCCTATTGATAAATCTGCTGTTGAATTTTTCAACAATCATAATATGGATATTTTAGTTATAAAACAGGGATCTTATGGTGTTTTCGCACTAAACAAAGATGGCCATTGCCATGTTGATGTTTTTGATTGTGATGTTAGAGATACTACAGGTGCGGGTGATAGTTTTAATAGTGGATTTTTATATGGATTATTAAATGATTATGATTTAAGATGTTGTTGTCGTATTGGTAATTTTGTAGCTTCTAAAACTATTGAAGGTTATGGAATGGAAAATTTTCCCAGTGAAAAAGATATAAAAGAAATTCTTTAGGTGTGTGTAAAAAAATGGATGTATCTTTTGAAAAGGATATGAAAAGTTTAGAACGTGAAGTTTTAATGAAGTCAGTTGATTTGGAGGATAATATAGAAGAATTTAGTTTTGAATTAGATAATTTTCAATCTGAGGATGAAATTATAGCTGTTGCACCGAAGTGTTGTCGTTGTAATATGTGTGTAGAGGTATGTCCTGTAGATGCAATTGAAAAAGCAAGTGTTTATAAAATAGCGAAAATTACTGATAAGTGCGTTAAATGCGAGATATGTGTTCAAACTTGCCCTATTTCAGCTATTAAGCTTATTAATAATATTGTTGTATTCAACACAAAAGAGGATGATACTATAGAATATAATCTCATATCTAATAGTAGGCCTCATAGAATCGTTAGAATGAAAAATATCAGCATAGACTACACTAAATGCGCTTCCGGAGATGATTGCAGTGAATTCTGCCCTAC
>CANQZY010000112.1 GCA_947628455.1 uncultured Methanobrevibacter sp. | reverse complement strand
AATCCCAAGTATCATCCGCTGATACCCCATCAGCAAGCTGATAGAAATAGCTAACTTTAGTTACAATACCATTTTTATAATCACTACTAACACGCACAGTAATATTTTTACCTGATAATTCCATATCTTTATTACATATTAATGCTTCTACTTTATCAGATGATTTAACTGGCTCAACTGATGGTGGCATTAATATTCTTAAAATTGGTGGTAAAGCTACAATTAATACTAAACATACCATAGCTACATAAACCATAATAGCTACTACATCCACTGGTTTCTTTTTCATAATTGTTCCTCTTCACTATTTTGACTAATTAAATCCTGTTGCTTTAGAAGTCGTATCAATCTAATAATGCAAAAAAGCATTACGACAAAACAAATTATAGGTAAAACACATAAAGCTATAACTAACAACAAATAGGAATTAACTAATTCATGTACATATAATTTTTGAATCATAGCGCAAGCAAAACCAAGAGCTACAGAAAATAAAACAGCTCCAAAAATAATACCTGCGATACTAGCCCAATAATTTACCTTAAATCTTCTTCTAACATCAATCCCTTTTTTTTCTTTATATGCCATAACTATTAAAATAGCTCCAAATAACACTAAAACCAAAAACATGGGAATTAAAACATAGTATATTACTTCAGTATAAACCTTAGGTACCAACATATTATCACCTAGTATAACTATAGCATAATTATTTTGAATTTTCAATAATAATTACAGTCATATTATAAAATAAATCCTACGTTATTATTTATAATCATGAAAAAACTCTACTATCTTTAGTATCAAGTAGAGTTCCTTGTCAATAAGAAATACAACAATTTTTCAGTCTATTTTTATATGATCAATACTTATTAAAATATTGTTTTCATCAAAAATTAATTTAAAGGTTTCTAAATAATGCCAATTACCATCAAAAAACAAATTTTTAAAAAAATATTTATGCGGATATTGTATATCACACCATTTTTTCAATAAAAAAGTGATAGCTGTAGCATGACTTACGATTGCAATCCTTTTACCCTTGTTCTGATTTATTATATCTATTAAGGATTTATACAATCTATTCTGTACTTCTTTTTGACTTTCTCCATTTTCAATTTTATAATCCGCATCATTTATTTGTTTTTCTTCAAAATCAGCCGGTAATTTATCATAAGACGCAACACCTTGTATTCTCTCATTTAATCTCTCATCTATATTTACTTTTAAATTATTAACTTCGGCAAAATACTTAGCTGTTGACATTGCTCTTACATAATTTGAAGACCACACACAACTTAAATTTTTAAATTCCGGATTTTTTGATAATTTTTCCGCCATTTTTTCACCCTTTATACTTAAAGGTGTTTTTTCATTTTCTTGTAACAATGATTCATTTGTTATTTTCGTTCCCATATGAATCTTAAATGGTTCGCTATGTCTTATTAAATAAATTATAGTTTGCATTTCTTCCTTTTTCCATTTTCGATTAAGTTTAGTAAAATGAAAGCCAATAATAGCTTTCTATCTTTACTATAAAATTACCGAATATCAATGTATGATATACGTATATCTACTAATCTTTAATTTCTTTTAATATTCTCATAATTTCATCATATACCTGTAATTCTTTTTTACTAGTACCATCATTCCTAAATGAAGATACAAAATCATCAATTTCCTCCAAAACTAAATCTATATTATTTTTATTCACTTTATCTTTGATAATTTCTAAACAAGTATTTCTATATCCCCTTATCGCACAACCCGCTAATGATTTATAGTAAGAAATTTCTGGTAATTTCGATTTTTTGTATAAATCCAAAGCAATTTCGTCAGTTACTTTTCTTGGATTATGTAAGATTATCTTATTACTTCTAAATACTCCATGAGGAGCAGATTTGCTCGGGCAATCTATTACCTCAGCACCGAAAGGGATTTCAACATCATATAATGTGTCTCCTCTTATTAACCATCTTAAAATCTTATCTTCCGTACTAAAATTAAAGCCACCCATTTCTCTTGGATCATTTGAATTAGGATTCCAATTATTTGAAATATTTATTTCATCAATTTTATATTCCAAACTATTATTCGCACTAGATGATTTTCCAAACACAACTTTTAAATATTTATTCATGTTACTCTCTCCTATTAATATTAAGTTCTTTGGTCTTCCGTATACAAGTGCTTTTTTTATTCTTTAAACATAATTTGTTTGTCGACTCTTTTTATCACAATTAGAAAACATTTACTATATATTAATTAAATTTTTTTGTATATTTTATATTTTATATGCCTATTATTAATATTATATTTTTTACTATTATATTATTGACTCATATTTTTGTTATTTCATCTATTATTTCTAAGCATAATTTTTGTGCTTTTAATGAAGTTGTTGGATCATAGCTTTGATTTAATAATTCATTATTTGCTATAACTCTAATAGATATAATAGGTATATTCATTGAATTAGAAGCAATATATGAACCTGCAACTTCCATACATTCACATAATACATTGTAGGTTTTATTATTTGATATTATATCTTTATTAGTTTTTGTCCATACATCTCCGCTACCTATTCTTCCATATATTACGTTATAATTATTAATAGCATTTAGTTTCTTAATTTTATTTAATAAATCCCTATCAGTTTTATATGATATAAATTCATTATCAATTGATAAATACCCATCATTTTTCCAAGGATTAATGGTATCATAGAAAATTGTGATAGATAATAGACATCTTCAGCAATTACCACATCTTCTTTATTTATTTTTTCATTACAAGCACCGGCTGTACCTTGATTAATTATAAATAGTGGATTATATTTTGTTATTGCTAAAACAGTAGCAATAGAACTTGTTATTTCTCCTGTTTTTGTTTTACTTATAATCACAGGATAATTATTATATGATCCCTCATAAAATATAAAATTATTATATTCTATTTTTTTAGGTTTTATAGTATCTATTAAATAATCTATCTCTGAATATAAAGCTCCTTGTATTATTATTGGTTTCATAGTTCACCTCATTATTTAATTAATTTTTTAAGTATATCTAACACATCTATCAAGTAATATATAAAGTATTTATCCAATCTATCTAAAGTTAGATTAATTCTTCATTTTTCATAGAAAATCTAAATTTATAAATAAGAAATATTACACCTAGGGAAAGTAATGCCCATCTATTTTTGTCGACAATAAATATTAAAAATTTATTTACTACAATTTTTAAAATCTACACAAGAAAACCCCAAGAAAATTTCTAGAGGTTTTTATACTATTTCCTATTTAAAACTAGCATTATAAATAAGTTTATTTTGATTTTTCTATATTTTCTGCAGATAAATCATCAGTATCACCAAATCCGTATTCATCCATAGCATATTGTTGAAAAGATCTATGATCGCCACTATTTACATACTCATCGTATATTTGTTGATTTTCTTGAACTCTTAATTCTTCCAAGGCAATTAATTCTTCCTCTTCTGGATACCTTACTTGCATATACTCTAACGGTGACATGTTAAAGTTAGGATCCTGTGCCTTAGCAAGACCCATTTCTTGATAAACTTGCATTCTCTTAGCATGTAAATAATCAGAATTTGGACTATTTGCATATTTTTCTTCATACATACTTTTTTTCATTAATTAACATCTCCTTTATTATTGATAATTCAATTGTAGCATCCTTTCCTAAATACTGTCAAAAAATTTCACTAAAATTAATCTTGTTTGTCAACTTTTTTACACAAAAAAAGTCTTTTGTAAGACTTAATTTAAAAAAATGGTGTCCCAGAAGGGATTCGAACCCCTGACACTCGCCTTAGAAGGGCGATGCTCTATCCAGCTGAGCTACTGGG
>CANQZY010000111.1 GCA_947628455.1 uncultured Methanobrevibacter sp. | reverse complement strand
TCCTAGGCGCAATAGCAACATAACCCTCATCATAATCAACATTCTCAAAAGTACACGGAAAAGTCACAGCATCCATCTCAAAAACACTATCAACATCAATCCTCCTCAAACTACCATAATTCTCACTATCCCTATAAACCAAAAGCTCATAAGTATAATCCTCCAAAGGAAGACCAATAGCCGCAAGAGACCCAATTATACCCCGACCTTTCTTAAACTTATAAAACTCAGCACCAATCAAACCAGCAAAATCCTCAGCCTCCTCAATCGAAATAAACTCATAAATAGCCCTAAAACTAAAATCAACCATCTCATCAGTAATAACACCACTATAAAAAACAACACCCGGATTAGTATTATCACAATCAAACATAGACAAACAACCAACCTCACCCAAAACAATATCCTTAACCAAACACAAATCCTCATCCAAAGAAACCTTAAAACAAACAGCACCATTACCACGAGTCTTATGCCTAACAAAAGGATTCAACCTAATCAACCGAGGATAACCCACAATCTCAACACCATTATCCCTCAACTTACCAATAATCCGACTAACCAAAAAAGTCGTACACATACCATCCGGAGAATCAGTATCATCTATACCCACATAAAAATAACTAATAAAAACCACCTACAAACACCAAAAAAAAAGAAACATTTCTTAAAAAATCTATCATTAACAATATATAAACATTAACATCACAAAAACACCAACACCCCACCTCAAAAAAAATATTATACCCCCTAACAATATAATCTTATTTTTATTACATCTAAAAGTATTTATCATAAAAAACATATCATCCCCACCTAACCTCTTTTTATATTACCCACAAATATAACAATCATACATCCTAACTAAAAAACCAACAAAATACAACAAACACACCTACTACATAACACAACAACAAATCACACCCAAAAACTAAAAAAAACATCTCTCATATAAAAAAAATATAATAATTTATCAAAAACTATAAAAAAACGCCCTAAATATTTATTTAAAGCTCACATATACTTATTTTTACAAAATAAAAACACAATACCTTTATCTAAAATATCCGGGGGGGGGGCATAAACAAATACCCATACAAGACCATAAAATTAAAATAAAAAACATCACATCATCTAACGCTAAAATCACTATCCAAATAACACAACACATACATCAAATATATAAACAAATATAAACCATAATTATTACTTATAAACCTACAAAAACACACCATTTATCGTTTAAAGTATTTTAAAACAAAATCCAAATTCAAAATATTTATATAATTAAACAACACATAACTAAAAAATAGTAACTTGTATTGAAAAATAAGAATTAAAAAAAAAACATTATTTCCACAATCTTTTTTAAAAAAAAAAAATAATAAATAATATTATTCAAAGAATTAAACCCAAAAAAAAAAACAATCTTTTTTTATACTATTATAAAATCCATATTTAAAATAGAAAAATTCCTAAATTTCTAAACAATAATAATTTTATAAAAATCAAGTATAAAAAAAAAACTAATTCTTACACAATATATTATCCATTCATTTTTAATCAAAAAAGAGAAAAATAATATCAAACTCTCAAAAAATCAAATTATCCAAAAAATAACAAAAAATTATTTAACACAAATAATTTAATTTTTAGAGCTTAATTTTTTAAAAAATAATTCTTTCCAAAAAAAAAGATACGGGTTACATTTTTAAATATATTTAAAAAAAATAAAGAGGTCGTATCTAAAAATGAAATTTAATAAAAAGATATTGTTAATATTTCTCGTGTTAGTATTTGCATCAATATCCTGTGCTGCAGCAAGCGATATAGATCAAATAGACGACGCTAACACCCCAGCAACTACAATATCCGACGATACTATAAATACAGAAAACACTAATAATGACATAAACATTATTAGTAACGACTTAAAATCAAATAATAAGGTTGTTGTTGACGATGGACGTGAAGGTGCAAATCTCAAAAAATCTGCAAGCACATACTCAAATAGTGCCCAATCTACAGCATACAACACAGATAACAGTGTAAATTTCACTAACCTTAACAAAACTATTTCAGGAGGTAGTAACTATACTGTTTCTAATAATGGTAATTTTGAGATAGATGGTAGTGGCAATACTGTTGACGCAGGCCATAATCATAATAAAAAATTATCTGTAATTTTTAACAACAGTAATGGAACTGTTAAGAATATAAACTTTAAAAACTTTGATTGGTCTGCAGTTACTCTTGTTAATGGTTCTCAAGTAAACTTTACTAACTGTAACTTCACTGGCAACTCTATTAGTGGACTTTCTGGTCTTGAAGGAGGAGCAGCAGTATCCATAACAGGCAAACTCGGAAGCCACCATTCTCATGGTAAATTCACTGACTGTAATTTTGTAAATAATACTGCTACATCACGTGCTAGTGGAGGGGCAGTCTATATTAGTAGAAATGGAGAAGGTGAATTTCATAACTGTAATTTCACCAACAATTCAGTTAAAAGTTTCATATATGGTGGAGCAGTAGCCATATTCGGCTTTAATGGAAGTGTTTGTAAAGGTATCTTTAAAAATTGTAATTTTGTAAATAATACAATAAATTCTTCAGCTACTAATCTTGGAGGAGCAATATTTTACAGCGCTCATGGTGCTCAATTCCAAAAAAGTCATATAGAGATTTCAGAATGTAATTTTACAAATAATTATGCTGGAACTGAAGGTGGAGCAGTTTATTTACATAGAAGTGATGAAAATGATGATTTTGCCATAAACAATCAAAGCGATATTAATAATAATATAAGTGAACTTGGAACTATATTTAATGGTAACAGTAAGCATAATAGTTTTACTGATAATCATGATGGTAAATCTGATGCAGCAAAACAAAAAGATATAGTAAAAGCAAAAGAACTTGAGGAAAAAAAGGATAAATTATTACAAAGTGTAGGTATGGGTGATCCTGAGATATTTGATGAAAGTGCTATTCAAAAATCTGAAGAAAACAAAGCTGCAAATGATAAAATTGTTAAAGATGAAGCAGAACTTATTAATAAAGCAGAAAAGACTGCTAAAGATGCAGAAAAAACTGCTGAAAATGCTAAAAAAACAATTAACAATAAAATCAATTCACTTAAATCAGCTGAAACATATCAAGCTATAACCGAATCTAAAAAAGCATTAACCGAAGCACTAAACACACTAAACCAAGCAATAAATAATGCTAAAAATGCTGCATCTGAGGCTAAAAAACATTTAGCGATTTTAAAAAATGCATGGGATAAATCTAATAAGCCAGATGGTTATTATTATTATGCAGAAAATAAAGCAGCCACTGCTCAATCATATGCTGATGCCGCATCAAAAATAGCAACAGATTTCAAACCTAGTGTTGATGAGGTAAATAAAGAGGCTGATGAAAAACTTAAAAATCCATACATAAATGATACACGTTATCAAAACTGGAGATCAGCATTTGAAGTATTTAACGGTCGTAAACCAACTGCTGCAGAATGTGAAGCTTATATGAAAACTTTAAGCAGTACTAATCCTGAAAGCAATAAGCAAACACCATCTGTTAGCCAACCACAAAAAGATCCTACTACATCTGAAAGCACTCCTAGTAAACATCATCAAACCGGCACACCAGCAGACAGTGAAGTGCCACATAAAGCTCCTACTAACCCATCTAATGGTTCTACTGGATCATCACAAGGCCCTAGTGTGCAACCAGGCGCAACCGAAAAACCAGGAATAGAAGAACCAACCAACCCAACCACACCCAATACACAAACCAACCCAAACAACACACCAAACACTGAAACCAAACCAGATGAATCTAACACTCCTAATAATAATCCGGGTGTTAGTGAAAATCCGGGTGTAGAAGAGATACCTAAAGTGGATGCTCCTAGTGTGCAAGATACTGCTAAAAACGTTGTAGACTCACTTTT
>CANQZY010000110.1 GCA_947628455.1 uncultured Methanobrevibacter sp. | reverse complement strand
GTTAAAATTCATCCTTTCGTTGATGGAAATGGAAGAACATCAAGATTAATTATGAATTTAGATTTAATGAAACATGGCTTTAATCCTGTAATTATAAAAAAAAGAAAATAAATTACAATATTATGAAGCTTTAGATAAAGCCCATACAATGAAAGATTATACTGATTTTGTTAAATTGATAAATGGATTAGAGATAGAAATGTTAAAGAAATATTTAGAATTATTGTAAGAGGAGTTTTTAATGAGTTATAATAATTGTATATTGAGAAAAGATATATTTCTAAACATATAATAAAAAATATATTGTATATAGTAAACGGATGCAAACAATGTTTGCAGATGATTAAAATTTGTAAATTGTTAAAAATTCTCATAAAATTTTAAAGATTTTCTGCTTTCCGTTGTTTTTTTCGAAAGTAAGAAAAATTTTATAATTATAAAAAAATCAGGCTTAGAAAGTAGGCGATATAAGTGATTATTATAAATAGGAAGAAAAAAATCGAACAATATAAATTTGAGAAAGCGCCAAAATTTAGTCATAAAAGGTTTGCAATCGTGTGGGACCATATTCAACAAATGAATGCTGAGTTAATTAATATTAAAAGTATTGATATTCAAGTAAAGGATATAAGACAAATGATATATTCACATAGACCAAAACTAGTTTCTCTTTATGCCCAATTTAATTTAATAGGAGAGTATAGTGATGATGATTATATAACTATATCTAAATACCAAAAGGGTAATAAACAGTTAATTTTTGAAATACTTAATGCGACCTGGCTATTAAAATTAGAAAATTTGGAAGGTAAAACGGAAGAAGAATTAGAATATGAAAGATTTTGCTTACAAAATAAAATTGAAAAGATGAAACAGAAAATAAATTCTAATACATATTATACTAGTCATAATATTAAATTATTAGAATATAAATTGTCTTGCTTAGATGATTATATACATCAAAGCATGAGTAAACAACAAGATAGTCAAATTTTGGTAAAAAAATTACCTACATTATTTAGCAGCAAGAGAAAATAAAAAGAAATATGAATAATAATAGAGTTTATAAAAATTTTCAATAAACTATTACTTGATAATTGTTAACGAAATAGTTATAATAAAATCAATTTCAAAAAAGGAAGCAAGGGTTTTAATCTGGTAAAATGATTCGATAATAGGATTTAAATAAACTTTATATAAACATGAAGTAAAGATATGAAAATATAAAGTTATTCAAAATAAAATTAGGTTTCTTATTTTGACAAATTAGTAATGGAAACCAAGGGAACAATATTGGAGGGGGACTATGAAATTGAATTTAAAAAAAATACAACAGTTAAATTCTAAACAAATATATGATTCATTGCTACCCATGATTGATGAACTATATAATTCATTTAAATATATAAATATTTCTTATGAGGATTTTAAGGAACTGGTTTTAAACGAAATTTGTGATTCTAAAAAAACATATAAAGGCAATCAAGATTATATAGAGTAAATAAAAAAGAAAATAAGCATTCCCTTACGTGAAAAAACAAAACAGCTTATTTTTAATCCGCAAACCTCATTTGCCATATTAAATGATTATATAACTCAAAAATTTGTTAATATTTCAAATTACGAAGATGCAATTGAATGTTTTGAAAAGCTAAGCGGGTTTTTAGGGACCTATAATTATGTGCCAAATCCAGACTTATTAATTGAACTTGTAACTAAAAATAGTGCTTTTAATAAAACGATTGCGGTAATCTTTAATAAATATCATACTCAAATTATCGCTGGTAGATTAGAAGAGCATGTTGATGATAGTTTATTATTATCAACTATAGATACATATTGTATGTTGAATGATATTGAAATAAATGAGCCGAAAAATATAAATCAAGATGATTACGATCTATCAGAGTTAAATTCTATTGACACAGTTGGAATGTACTTAAGAGAAATCGGTAAAAGGCCGCTATTGTCGATGGAACAAGAAAGAGAACTTGCTATTAGAATTGCTGAAGGTGATTCTAAGGCTAAGAACCTATTTATTGAGAGTAATTTAAAATTAGTAGTAAGCATAGCTAAAAAATACAAGGGCAGAGGATTATCTTTTTTAGATCTTATACAAGAAGGTAACATAGGATTAATGACAGCAGTGGATAGATATGATGTAAATAAAGGCTATAAATTTTCAACTTATGCCCATCATTGGATAAGACTAGCTATAAATAGAGCTATTGCTGATAAGGGAAGAAATATAAGAATTCCAGTATATATGCAGGAAAAAATCAAATCATATAAAAAAGCAGTAACTAAAATGGCAGATAAATTAGGCAGATTTCCAACAATAAACGAAATAGCAAACGAAATTGGTTTGTCAATACCAGAAGTGATAAAATTGTATAAACTTCAAGGAGATACTATAAGTCTTAATTTCTTAGTAGGAGATGAAGAAGATGCTGAGTTGGAAGATTTTATAGCTTCTTCTGAAGAAAGCCCTGAAGATATAGCACTAGATGAAACCATGCCACTTCAAGTTAGAAGTTTATTTGAAAAATGTAACTTGAAACCTAGAGAAATAGATGTATTATTGCTGAGATATGGATTTAATAATCAGGATCCTATGACTTTGGAAGAAGTAGGCAAAAAGTATCATTTAACTAGAGAAAGAGTTCGCCAAATTGAAGCCAGAGCATTAATGAAGATTAGAAGATCAAGACATATCCAAGGCTTAGAAGCGTATACTACTTATCCAGAACAATCTTTACAGAATATAAAAGAATTTAGAGAAAAATATGTTGAACGAAAAAATCAATATAAAACATTTTTAAAAGATGATAATAGAACTAAAGAAAGGAATAGTGAAAAAAAGATGCCAAGATTAAAAACAATATATGAACGTTTTGGAAATTATACTAAAGAACAAGTAGATGAAATGTTAACAAAATTAAATGAGGAAGAAAAAGCAATAGTAACCATTAGATATGGAGAAGATTTAAACAATCCAACATCAACAAAATTAAATAAGGAACAAACTTATAAATTTTATAATTTATTAGTACCTAAAATGAAAAGATTGTTATCTAATCCTACAGGAGAGCGAAAACCAAGACAAAGAAAAGATGAAGTTCCTCAACCAATAGTAAAACCACAAACAATAATACCCGAAACTATTTCAGTTGAACCCAATAATCCAGAACAAGTAGAAGAAAAATTAGTAACTAAATCAGTAGAATCAACAATACATAATAATGAAGAGATGACAAAAGAAGATTGTATAAAAGTATTAGAATTATTAAGAATAGCGTCATTTGAGCAGATGATGAGTACATTATCAGTAAAAGAAGCAGTGATTATATCATTAAAATTAGGATATATAGATGGTAAATGTTTTTCAACAGAATCTATTTCCAAATTTTTGGGAATAGAACAGACCGAGATCAATGAAACAACAAAGAAAATATTGTTAGTATATAAAGATAATATAAACAGTATTTTAGATAAAACAATCGCTATAGCGACTGACGAAGTTAAGGAAGGCAGAGTATTATCCATAAAAAATTCATCTTATCAAAAATAAATTGAAAAGAAAATTTTAAAATTAATATGAAATAATTATATTTGCTTAAATAGTTAATCGTGGTGTATAATTGTTATAATATGAAAATAGGAGATAGGACAAAAAATGAAAAAAAACATATCGCTTATATTAGGAATTATAGCCATCTGTATTATCATAGTAGGAGTAGTGTTGCTTAATAAATCGAGTCTTTTTAAAGGTAAAAGTTTTACTTGTGATTATAAAACAATTGATGAAGAAAAAGGTTATGAAATATTATCTACTTATCAAGTAAATTATCAAAAAGATATTGTTAATAAGATTACCTACAATACTACTATGACATCTAAAAATAAAGATATACTTGAAGATTATGAGGTACAAATAAAAGACCTTTATAAAACTTTGAATGATATTTATAATGGGTTTAAATATGAGACAAAGATAG
>CANQZY010000109.1 GCA_947628455.1 uncultured Methanobrevibacter sp. | reverse complement strand
GCTCATCAAAATAGTAAAAATCACCCTCTCTTAAAATTGTTGCAGCTATAGCCACTCTTTGAAGTTCACCTCCAGATAAATTTTCCATATTCCTATCCAATATATTTTCTAAATCAAGCTCACCACATACATAATCAAATTTATTTCTCTCATCCACATTTGTAAGTAAAGTCTCTACTTTTCCTTTAACTACCTTCGGAATATTATCCACCATTTGAGGCTTCATAATAGTTTTTATTTTATTTTCAGATAAGTCTTTAAAATAACTTTGAAGTGCAGATCCTTTATAATATTGAATAACCTCATCCCAATTAGTAGGCTTATTTTCATAATTTCCAAAATTGGGAATTAATTCACCTGAAAGTATTCTCATTATTGTACTTTTACCAATACCATTTTGACCTAATAATCCTAAAACACTACCTTTAGATAGACTTGGAAGACCAAACAATTCAAATTGATTTTGATCAAATCTATGAATAGGTTCTCCAATCGCTTCAGGTAAATTAATAATAGAAATAGCATCAAAAGGACATCTATTAGTGCAAATACCGCAACCTTCACAAAGTGACTCTGATATTAAAGGTTTTTTACTATCTTCATCAATAACAATAGTATCTTCATCCATTCTAACTCCTGGACAATAATTAATACAGACATAATCACATTTTTTAGGTTGACATTTGTCTTTATCAAGTATAGAAATACGACTCATAAAATTGTACCGCCTTTAAAAAATAATGCTATATAATATTTATAACTTTCCATATTCATAAATATATATAATATATTAATATGATAGTTTCTATAAAAATATAATTTAAATTATGAAACAAGTGATTATTGTTAGAAATGATTTAAAAATGGGAAAAGGAAAAATAGCAGCTCAAGCCTGCCATGGAGCTATTGGAGCTTATAAAAAAACAGATTCTCAAAAAATAAAAAAATGGGAAGAAACAGGTAGCGCCAAGATAGTTTGCAAGGTAAATTCATTAGAAGAATTACTAGAACTTAAAAAATCAGCTATTCAAAATAAAATTCCATATTATCTAGTCATTGACGCTGGAAAAACACAAATACCCTCATCCACAACCACAGTTCTAGCTTTAGGCCCCGAAGAAGATAAAAAAATCAACAAAATAACAGAAAACTTAAAACTCCTATAAAAAAAATACAAAAGTAGAGGTCTTATTATTATAAAAAACGTTATTAAAATTGGAGGAAGCTTATTTCCGAATCATGCCATCAAACTAGTTAATAAATTAAAAAATACAAACTCCCTCATAATCCTAGGCGGAGGAGAATTTGCAAATCTAATTCGCAAATATGATAAAAAATTACACTTTACCCCTAAAATTGCTCACAACACAGCCATACAATCCATGAATATCCTATCCCAATTAGTTTTTGACAAAACCCCCAACTCCGAACTCTGCCACACTCTACAAGATGCTGAAAAAATTAACAATAAAAAAAAAATTCCAATTCTATTAACTTCTAAAATTTTAAATGAAAACAATATTTTTGAATATTCATGGAATGTAACTTCAGATTCAATTGCAGCCTACATCTCACATCTTTTAAATGCAAAACTTTTAATAGTAACAAATGTAAATGGTATATATACCCGAGAACCTCAAGAGAAAGACTCTGAATTCATAAGTACAATTGATGCAAAAAAACTACTAACTTTTAAAGAATCATCAGTTGACTTAATGTTACCTTCTCTTTTATTAAAATTCGGGACTAATTGTTATGTTGTAAATGGAATGTATCCTGAAAGAGTTTTATCTCTTATTGATGATAATATAGATAATTACAATTTCGATTATACAAAAATAGTAGGTGATTTATAAATGAAAGAAGTGGATTGTATTTCATGCAAACAAGAAATTCCATTAACAGATCCTTTTGTGAAATTTGAATGCCCTGTTTGTGGTGAATTAATAGCTAGATGTGATAAATGCCGTACTTTCGGACATCCATATAAATGTAAATGTGGATTTGAAGGACCATAAACAAAAAAAATTATTTTTTTTTATATATATCAATGGAGGAAGTAATAATGGGTGAAGTTGTAGCAACTATGAAAGTTATGCCAGAAAGTCCTGAGGTAGATTTAGAATCTTTAAAAGTAAATATTCAAGAATCTATGCCTGAAGGCGCTGAGTTTCATAAAATTGATGAAGAACCTATAGCATTTGGTTTAACTGCTTTAAATGTTATGTTTATTGTTGAAGATGGTGAAGGTGGAACTGAAGCTATCGAAGAAGCTGTTAATGGTTTAGATGATGTTGCTAGTGTGGAAGTAATTGATACTAGAAGATTAATGTAATCTTTTTTTTTAACTAAATATATTTTCTCTTTTTTTTAGGTTTAACTAAATATTTATATATGATGATAATCTACATCATAAAATGACGATGAAATTTAGGAACCCCTAAATTAAATCATCTGTCAAAAAAAATAGTGTTTATAAATATTAAATTAGACTCCTATTCTAATTTAATAAAAAAAAACATATAAAAAAAAATACTATTGAAAAAAACCAAATATTACTTTTCAATAATAGTCAAAAATGTCACATAATAATGAAAAAATTAGTAATAATAAAAATAAAAAACAATCAAAAAAAAGCTTAAAGAAAAAAATCTTTAACTTTTTCTTTGGTTGTTGCAAATAAAAAAAAATAACACTCTTCTTTTTTCTATTCTTTTTTTTTTAAAAAATATAATTTAACAATATTTAAGTATTATAAAAATTATATATAAATTATATTTAATTAAACTGATTAGGGTGAATAATGAAAAGAAGAAAAAAACTACTAATCGCAATACTAGTTGTTATTATAATCGGAATAATAACTGTAGTTGCAGGCACAGCATTCATGTCTTCTAACAGCGGATTAGCACAAGGAGAAAAAAACATTTTAATTTGTGCTATAGATGAAAGCGAAGAACGCCCCGGTATGGGCGCATGCGACATGGCATTCATGATAACATTAGACAATGGATCATTAAAAAACTATAGTTCCATATACCCCTCTGGAAAAACACACCCCACAGTTGAAGAACCCGAAGAAGCTCAAAGTCAAGGAGCAGGAGAAAAATTACTACTACACGATGCATTTTGGGAAAACGATACCAACAAATCCATAAATCTCGCAAAAGAAATAATCGAATACAACATGAGCACACACATCGACGCAGTAGTAGCCATAAACAGCGAAGCACTAGACGATATATTAGGCTCTGCAGGAACAATCGACGTAAACGGCAAAAAAATCAACGCAAGCGGAATAGACATCATCCGAGAAGAACAATATAACAACGGAGTATCCAGAGGAGATGCCGTAATGGATATCGCGCACGCCATCGCCAAAGCCGCAGAAAACCCCCTAGTAAAAAGCAAAATGATGCAAGCAGCCATCAACCAATACAACAAAGGAAACATCGTAATGGAACCACAAGGAGAATTCATGGGACTACTAGCATCAGAAGGACTATCCAGCATATTCAAATAAAAAAAAGACACACCCTTACCCTCCCTTTATTCCTACTCTCATACTCTTTCACTTTCAGATATTATCCAAAAAAAGATAATACTCCTTTTTAAAAAAATAAATAAGCTATTTTAAAAAAACACCTTATAAACACCACCCTCTTCCTTCTCAAAAAGATTTTTCTTATTTGAAAAATAACCTTAATATTTTCACAAATCATACAAACTAAATATAAAAAAAATTTTCATTATAAGGGAATAAAAAAAATGATAAACAACTATCTTATATCAACCATCATGCCCACATACAACGGAAAAAAATTATTAAAAAATTCAATTAATTCTATCATTAACCAATCAATTGGATTTGAAAATATTGAATTAATCATAGTAGACGACGGATCAACAGACAACACTACTAAAAAAATAATATCCCACTACCACAAAAAATATAGTTAATCCAAGCACAGTATCTAAATTAACTGTTGGATAGTACCCTTCTATATA
>CANQZY010000108.1 GCA_947628455.1 uncultured Methanobrevibacter sp. | reverse complement strand
TCAAATACTCCTGTATATGTTGCTGGATTAGAACGTGGAGTTCTTCCAATAGGTTTTTGATCTATATTGATAATTTTATCAATATTCTCCCAACCTTTAATTTCTTTAAATTTACCTGCAAAAGCAAACTTTTTATTTAACTTAGAATAAAGACCTTTATATAAAATCTCATTAATTAAACTACTTTTACCAGATCCACTAACACCAGTAACACATGTAAATTTACCCAATGGAATATCAACATCAATATTTTTAAGATTATTTTGTTGAGCGCCAATAATCGATATAAACTTACCATTTCCTTTTCTTCTAACTTTAGGAATATCTATTGTTTTAACTCTAGATAAGTATTTTCCAGTAATAGAATTAGGTGATGCCATAATTTCAGCTGGAGTTCCTTGAGCGATTACACGACCTCCATGTTCACCAGCTCCTGGACCAATATCTACAACATAATCAGCTGAAAGAATAGTCTCTTCATCATGCTCAACCACAACTAATGTATTTCCTAAATTTTTAAGTTTTTTTAATGTTTCAATAAGTTTTATATTATCTCTCTGATGAAGACCTATACTTGGCTCATCAAGAATATATAAAACACCTACTAATCCAGAACCAATTTGTGTTGCAAGTCTAATTCTTTGAGCTTCACCACCAGATAATGTTCCCGAAGATCTCTCCATTGACAAATAATCAAGACCAACATCTACAAGAAATCTTAATCTTTCACGAATTTCTTTTAAAATTTCTTTAGCTATGAAATTTTCTCTTTCAGTTAATTCCATATCCATAAAAAACTGATACGAATCTTTAATAGACATTTCAACAATTTCATCTATTGATTTACCATTTACTGTTACAGCTAATGCTTCTGGTCGAAGTCTTTTACCATTACAAACATGACATTTATGATCACTCATAAATTTAGAAATATACTTTCTATTATAATTTGATTTTGTCTCTAAATATAATCTTTCCATTCTTGGAATTACACCTTCAAATCGACGATTTACTTGATAAGATTTATTTCTTCTTTTAAATGAAAAAGGTATTTTTTCATTACAACCATATAAAATAATTTCCTGTTGTTTTTGTGTTAATTTGTTAAATGGTGTGTCCATTCCAAAGTTATAATATTTAGATACTGCTTCTAGCATTTGATGATAATAATTTTCTTTTTTATTAGATTTTGACCATGGCACAATAGCTCCTTCATTTAATGTTAGATCCTTATTTGGAACTATTAAGTCAGGATTTATTTCCATTTTTGAACCAATACCATTACATTCTGGACATGCTCCTTGAGGAGCATTAAATGAAAACATTCTTGGAGTTAATTCATCAAAATTTATTTTACAATCCACACATGCAAAATGTTCTGAATATTTTTTTTCATAATATTCATCATTATTTTTTTGAAAAAGAATGGATAATATTCCATTGCCAAATTTAGCTGCTGTTTCTAGAGAATCTACTAGTCTTCGTTTAAATTCTGTATCTTTTCTTATCTTAAGTCTATCTACTATAACTTCAATTGTATGTTTGTAGGTTCTTGCAAGTTTTATATCCTCATCTAGGTCTTTTATTTCTCCATCAATACGAGCACGCACAAATCCTTTATTTCTAAGATCTTCAATTATTTGTTTATGTTCTCCTTTTTTATCATTTATAATAGGTGCGAGTACTTGAATTTTTAGCCCCTCACCTTCTTCAATGATATCATCTCCAATTTGACCTATTGTTTGTTGTGATACCTCTTTTCCACAATTTGGACAATGAGGTGTTCCTATTCTCGCATATAATAATCTTAAATAATCATAAATTTCTGTTATGGTTCCTACAGTGGATCTTGGATTTTCTTTGGTTGTTTTTTGATCTATTGAAATAGCTGGTGAGAGTCCTTCTATATAATCCATTTCTGGTTTTTTCATTTGGCCTAAAAATTGTCTTGCATAAGCAGATAATGATTCTACATATCTACGCTGTCCTTCAGCATAAATTGTATCAAAAGCCAATGAAGATTTACCAGAACCACTTAAACCTGTTATAACAACAAATTCATCTCTTGGAATAGATAGATCAATATCTTGTAAATTATGCTCTTTAGCTCCTTTAATAACAATTTGTTTTTTTAAATTGTCTTTCATAAAAAATATCCTCCACATAAAGTAAAATAATATGTAAAATATTATATCAATAAATTGTTTAGTTCATAAAATTCTTAAATAATGCATTCATTTATAAATATTATATATTACCAATGCATTTGAAAAAGCTAATAAAAAAAAAATAGATATTGGAATATATAAAAAAAAATAGTACTCTATTAACTACTATTATTATAGTATTCTTAATATATAAATATTATTATTAAAAAAAAAATGTAACTAAAGAAAAAAAAATATTAATTTTTCATTTCTTTAATTGCATATAACTTATTTCTAAGCTCAGCTGCACGTTCAAAATCTAAATTAGCCGCAGCTTCCTTCATATCATCCTCTAAATCTCTAATAAATAATCCTAATTCATCTTTAGGCATTTTACTTATATCACTAACAGATTTATCATATTTCTCTTCTATTACAGACTTTTCTTTTAAACTACGTTTAGTAGACTTCGGAGTAATATTATGTTTTTTATTATACTCTTGCTGAATTTTTCTCCGATTATTTGTAATATCTCTTGCATTTCTAACAGAATCTGTTATTTCATCAACATACATTATTACTTGACCATTAACATTTCTTGCAGCTCTTCCAATAGTTTGAATCAAAGATGTTTGATTTCTTAAAAATCCTTCTTTATCAGCATCAAAAATAGCTACTAACGAAACCTCCGGTAAATCCAAACCCTCTCTTAATAAATTAACACCAACCAAAACATCAAAAGTCCCTCTTCTTAAATCATCCACAATTTCTGTTCTCTCTAATGTATCAATTTCAGAATGCATATAACGAACTTTCATTCCTATTTTTGAATAATAATCTGTTAAATCTTCAGCCATTCTTTTAGTTAAAGTGGTTACCAAAACTCTTTCATCTCTTTCCACTCTTTTTTTAACCTCACCAAGCAAATCTTCTACTTGTTCACTAACTTTTCTTATTATAATTTCTGGATCCACCAAACCCGTTGGTCTATTAATTTGCTCTATAATATTTTGAGATCTTGAAAGCTCATATTGTCCAGGAGTAGCTGAAACATAAATAACCTGATTTAAACTTTTTTCAAATTCATTGAATTTTAAAGGACGATTTTCTTTAGCTGAAGGTAATCTAAATCCATAATCAACCAATGTTTCTTTCCTTGATTTATCTCCATTATACATTCCACGTATCTGTGGAATAGTAACATGAGACTCATCGATAATTGTTAAAAAATCATCAGGAAAATATTTTAAAAGAGAATACGGCATATCACCCCATTCTCTTCCAGACAAATGCATAGAATAATTTTCAACACTAGGACAATAACCCATTTCTTGAAGCATTTCAATATCAAATCTTGTTCTTTGCTCTAATCTTTGAGCTTCCAATAATTTATTTGTCAGATTTAACTCTTCTAATCTATCATCTAACTCCTTTTGAATCTTTAAAAGAGCATTCTCCATTTTATCTTCCCCTACAACAAAATGTTTTGCAGGAAAAATCATGTATCTTTCAAAACTTTCTTCTTTTTTACCAGTTAAACTATTAATTTGACTAATAGCATCAATCTCATCTCCAAAAAGTTCTATTCTTATTGGAGGAGTTCCATGAACAGGATTAATCTCAATAGTATCTCCACGAACCCTAAATTGCCCTCTAGTAAATTCAATATCATTACGCTCATATTGCATAAACACTAAACGAGATATTATTTCATTTCTATCATAAATATCCCCAACTTGTATCGGGAAAGCAAATTCCCCATAATCTTCTGGAGAACCTATACCATAAATACAAGAAACACTAGAAACAACTATAACATCCTCTCTTGAAAGCAAAGATTGCGTAGCAGAATGCCTCATTATATCTATATCATCATTAATAGACGCCTCTTTATCAATAAATGTATCTGTCCGCGGTACATAAGCTTCTGGTTGA
>CANQZY010000107.1 GCA_947628455.1 uncultured Methanobrevibacter sp. | reverse complement strand
GGGTAAATATAGCTAAATTAAAGAATGTATGGGTAGAATTTAATGATTGTGAAAATTTAAATAATTTTGTATTTTTTTTTAAGTTATATAAAAAAAGAGGATTTATATTATTTTATTATTTGATTTTGATGTTAATGAAGGGGTGTTTGTGGGGTGGTTATTTTTATAATGGTTTGAGGTTTATATATTATAATGTATGTTAGATTTTTATTTTTTTTTAGTGTGGGAGGTAATGTATATTTATGAATGGTGAAGTTAATTTGGAATTGTATACTGTTGCTATGACTAGGTTAAATAATGGTTTTGCGAAGATGGGTGAGATAGTTAAGGATAATGCTGAAGTTTTGAATTTGGAGGATGGTGGGGATGAAATTTTTGATAGGATAGCTGTTAGTGTAAAAAGAGTTTTGTCTGATTTTAAAGTATCTTGTAATGAGTTTAAGGATTTTTTAAGTGAGATTCGTGATGATTTGAGTCGAAGTGAGATTGATTTTAATGATTTTGAGCCTTTTTTGAGTCATGTTGTGAAGATTTTTCCTAAGTATGAAAAAGATTTGAATGATGCGATGAATGGAATAAGAGATAGTTTGTGTGTGGGTGTGGTGAATCTTGATTGTGTGATATCTGATATGTGTTGTGTTATTGATCAGATAATTGGGACTTTTAATGAGATTTATTTGTTGGCGGATGGTTATTTTAAAAAATGATTGATTGGTAGAATTTGTGAGTGTAGGTGGTTAATGTGAGTTTTGATTTGAGTATGATTGGTGTTGAGTCTGGATTGCAATATGAAACTGTATATACTACGATTTCTAATGATGGTGAAAAGGATGCTGCTGTTATTGGTTTTGTTTATTTAGGTGGTGATAGTGTTAGTTGTAGTATTTTTGAGGATTCGCAGACTTTGAAGAATGTTATGGATAGTGGTGAGTATGTTGTGAATATAACTCAGGATCCTTTTATATTTACGTATTGTACTATTTCGGGTTTGGATGAGTGTTATTTTACAGATGATGAGGATTTGGCTATTTTGAAGGATGCGGGTAGTTATTTGATTGTGGATGTGGAGGAAGTGTTGGAAAAATCTCCGAGACATTATCCTGTTAAGAGTGAGGGTAGTGTTTTTGAGATAAGAGGTAGGATTAGGGATATGGAAATTAATGATTCTTCGGTGAAAGCGTTTAATAGGGGTTTTGGTTGTTTGATTGATTCTCTTGTAAATTATACTCGTTATGGTTTGGTTGATGATGAGATGAAGAAATTTTATGATGAGAGGCTTGAAGAAAATCAAAGAATTATAAATAAGGTTGGTGATAGTGGAAGTATAAAAGCTATGGAGTTGCTTAAGAATAATCAGGAAAAATGATTTATTATTCTTTTTTTTTAGTTTTTTTTATAATAGTTCTTTTCTTAGATCGATTGTGTCTTTTAGGTCGGGTCCTGTTGAGATGATGGTTACGGGTATGCCTGTGGATGTTTGGATGTTTTCGATGAATTGTTTAGTTTCGGGTGATAGGTCGTTGTAATTTTGTGTTCTGGCGCAGTCGGGGTATAATTTGTCAATGCAGGTTAGTGCGATTTGTGTGGCGCCGTTAATCATGCAGGATTTTTTAGCTAGGTCCATGTCGAATAATCCGATGCGTCGTCTGCGTCCGGTTACTACGCCGTATTCTTCGAGGTTCATGGATTCTGCTTCTTTTTGGGTTATTTCTGTAGGGAATGGTCCTTCACCTACTCGGGTGATGTATGCTTTAAATACGTTGATTACTTCATCGATTTTGGTGGGGCCTATGCCTACGTCAGCTGCAAAGCTACTTGCAGTGGTGTCTTTGCTTGTGACATAAGGATAAGTGCCGTAGTATAATGATAATGCGAATCCTTGGGATCCTTCAATAAAGACGTCTTCACCGTTATCGATGGCTTCATTAGTTGCGAAAGCCACATCTAGCAGATAATCTTCGAGATCGGGTATGTCTTTGGCTAGTTTAACTGTTCTTAAAACTCTATCAGAATTAGCTGGTCCGCATCCGGAGCCTGTACTGCCTATTTTTTTATATAAATGTTCGGAACTTTTATCTCTTTGTCGATGTTGGTCTGTTATAATTGCACTTCTAGGGTCTATAAAAGTTCTTTCACTTACATTGTATTTTTTTAAATTTTCAAATTCTTTAAATAAAACTTCTTTATCAACTAAAACTCCGGCTCCGATTAAAAGTTTGGCATCTGTATGGACAAATCCAGATGGTGTAAGTCTTAAACCATATTTTTCTCCATTAATTTCAACAGAGTGGCCGGCATTAGGACCTACTCCTGCACGAGCAATAATATCTGGCTTATCATGGTTGCAAAGATAAGTAATGCATTTTCCTTTACCTTCATCTCCCCATGCTCCACCAACTAAAACACTACAAGTCATTTAAAAACTCCTACTATTTTATTAAAGATTTTTATAAATTCACGCAATAAAGTAATTTATATTTAATATTTTAAAAACTTTTTGCAAAATAGAGAATTAGTAGTTAAATTAAAATTAAGCTTTATGAAGAATATCTAAAAGGATGGTTAAATAATTAAATCTATCATGTTTCCAGTCTTCATTGTCGCCTAAAAAGTTATCTAGTACTATGGAATTCATTTGACGTAAAATCGCAAGATGAATAATATTTTTAATATCTTCATCAATTTTACCTTCAATAATTAATTGACCGAAACCTGTGGCTATTAAAACAATGTCTAGTGATAAAATTAGTTCATCAAAATCATGATCTTGAATAATTCTTAAGATGTTGGTGTTTTCCACAATAGATTCATTATAATTTTTTATATTTACATCCCATGAAGAGAAAATCCATTGTATGCAGTCGATCATGGGTGTGTTAGGATTTTTTTCAATCCAATTTTTAACTTCAAGTAAAGATATGTGTCCTTCATCAGATCCGAACGGGGTTAAAGCATCTCCTTCATTCCAAAAGAATTCATAATCTGCTATTTCAACAGCTCGTGGATGAGGTGTTATGTTTAGAAATTTGTTGGATGTTTTAAGATAGTTAAAACCTCTAGATATATCGCTCATAGTATTAAAACCTTTTATTTGTATAATTATTTTTTATTTTATTAGTGAATTATTTTCACACATGGAATCTTTTTTAAAGATATTTTTTTCAGATTTATAATCAATAAGATAAACGATCCATTGATTGGATAGTTCTTTTAATGAGTTGTCATCTATTTTTTTATTTTTGTTAAAAAAATCTAATTGATTTCCGCCTATAACAAGTCCTATTTCTTCAAATTCTAAAAGCATGAAAAAATCATTTCGGATATTTTTAATATCAAATTCTTTTTGGCTAATGATTTTTTTAGATTTATCATATTTTTTAAAAAAATAATCTAAATATTCGAAATCTAAAAATCGGATGTTTTTTACTTTAAAATTTAATTTTTTGTTAATTTTTTGAGTGTGTGGGTCGAAATCTGATATGAAATCAATATCCCAAATATTATTGTAAAAAAACATTAGAAAAGAATTTTGTGTGAAATGGATGGAGAATAATAGATGATTATCAATATGTGGATTTCCTAATTCCACATTATTAAAAGTTAAACATATGGAATCGGGTTTTATTTTTAGAAAACTCCAGATTCCTGAATTTTTTATGACTTCTTCAATTCTGCGAAATGAATTTATATTCAAAATAACACCTAGTGAGATTTATTAAATATTTCAAATGCTCCTTCTATTTCATAATCTTTTTTAGGGTTATATTTTTTATCCCATTTGAATGGATTGATTTCGATTTGGTTGTTGATAGTTTTATCCCATTTTATGTGGAGATTGTGATTTTTTAAAGTATTAGCGATTATATTTCCGATTTTTAATGCTTTATTTTCATTGTTTTCGAAATCTCCGAAAGTTATTTTCAGATTTTTGGTGTTGATTGATTCTTCTATATCTTCAAATGTATATAAACAAAAACCTTGGGGGTTTAGGTTATTATTTTTAAGATGCATAAATAATTCGAATGCATCAGTTACTCCTTCCTCAATATCATAACCGCAGTTGTGAATTGCTATTATGTCTTTTTTAGATAGATCATTGAAAGATTCTTCTAGAATAGAAAAATTAGAATTGTTAAAGTCGGTGCAAGGTATTGTGATTTTATTAAAATCAATGTTTTCGTCCA
>CANQZY010000106.1 GCA_947628455.1 uncultured Methanobrevibacter sp. | reverse complement strand
TAATAATTATGTCATATATTTTTTCGGAATATTAGGAAAAATTGGTGTTGATGTTTTTATTATAATTTCAGCTTATTTTATGATCAACTCAAAGTTTACTTTAAAAAAATTATTTACTTTAGGAGGAGAAGTTTACTTCTATTCACTTACAGCATTAATAATCTTTTCACTATTTTTAACCCCAACTACTCCAATCACAATAGATAAAATTGGACTATCTTTGCTTCCAATAAGTCAAGGAGCATATTGGTTTGTTACAGATTATATTACTTTAATGCTAATATCACCATTTTTAAATAAAGTTATTAAAAAATTATCTAAAAAGACATATTTAAAAATATTAATTTTATTATTAATTATCTGGTCTATTTGTCCTAATTTCAGTAAAAATAGTTTTGGATATTCTCCAATGTTATGGTTTATCGTATTATACTTAATTGGAAGCTTTATTCGCCTACATTTAGATATTAATAAAATAAATTATAAAAAAGTATTAATTATATTTATAACATCCCTATTAATTATTTATGCAAGCGCTATATTAATTGGATATTTAACCATATTATTTGATATTAAAAGTTTAATAGATGTGGGAAGAAATGTTAATAATGCATATACTTTTTTTGGTAGTGAGAATAGTATTTTTGTATTGATAAATTCTGTAGCTTTATTTTTACTATTTTTAAAAAGAAAAGAATTTTCTAATAAATATATTAATTATATTGCAGGAAGTGTGTTAGGAGTTTATTTAATTCATGAAAATATATTCATAAGACCTTACTTATGGGAAACATTATTTAAATGTTCTTCATACTATTATTCACCAAGTTTAATTTTAATTGTATTATTCTCTACTATAGCTGTATTTTTTGTTTGTATTGGAATTGATATTGTTAGAAGAGAAACTATAGAAAAATTATGGATTTGGGTTGTAGATAATAAATTAAATAATCTTTCAAATTGGGTATATGATAAATGTAATTTATTTATAAATAAATTTTTAAATAAATACTCTTAATTTATAATTTTTTTTAATTTAAATCTATAGTTAGTTTTAATTATTTATTTATTTTGATATTGAAACTTATATGATAGTATTGAGGAGCACAACATGGAGTAACTTTTATACTTCTAACTTTAAGTTCACCATATTCATCAAAATTATTATTAATATCTTCTTTTATTTTTTTAAGATTATTTTCATCATATATTCTTAAATTTCCAAGAAAATTGATATTATATGAAGTGTTTAAAATAGCTATATCATCAACAATATAAGGTTCTTTATATTTTTTTAATATATTATTAGATCCCTGAAGTAATTCATTTTTAATAGAATCTTTTAAAATAGGCATTTGAAATCACCTTAAAGCATCAGAAATTATTTTTGCAAGTGAAACTTTAGATGTATCTGATGAAATACTGTCTGTAGAAATCAGATTTTTTGCACCAGCACTATAAATACGGTTAGTTGCATTATTTACTAATATGGGATGAACGCAAAAAACATCGATAGTTTTTGCACCGTTTTGTTTAAGAATATTTATTGCATTAACTATTGTGCCACCAGTAGCAATAATGTCATCAATTATAATGGCTCTTTTATCTTTTACCGCATTTATATTAACAGTCTCTTCAGAGCAAACATCAACAATTCTTGTTTCAACATTGTCTGGGCCTAAACGAACTTTAGATAAATAAAAAAACTCGCAATCAAGAATTTGAGCTATTTCTTGAGCAAAATCATAGGCTCCTTTATCAGGAGCGACAATTACTGGTTTTTCATCAATATTATTATGAATATATTTAGCTATTGCTGGCATAGCAGAAATATTTCTAGCAGAAATATTGAAAAAATCTAAAACACATTTTTCATGAATATTAACTGTTAAAAATTCATCCGCTCCAGCAGATTGGATTAAATTTGCAACAATATTAGCAGATATAACTTCTCCAGGGTTAAATCTTTTTTCTTGTCTAGCATATCCCATATAAGGTGCAATAACTTTTATTTTTTTAGCACCTAAATCTTTAAGATTGCCAATTAAAAATAATAATTCGATTAAATTTTCATCTTGAGGAAAAGATATAGATTGAATAACAGTTACTTCATCACTAATTTTCCCATCAATTCGTAAATATCTCTCTCCATCTGGAAATTTTTTAGTTTCCACATAACATAATTCATCATCAAGCTCCTCAGCTATTTTTGCTGCTAGATCTTGAGAAGCAGAACCACCTATAATCACATAAATCACCAATTATTATAATTATATTGCTTATTTTAATATAAAAAACTTATCTTAAATAAAAAGTTTATAAATATTAAAATGTTAGATATTATATTTACTATGAAAATTTATAAAATTATCCCGTCTATTATTATAATAATTATATTAATAGTTATACTAACAACAAATGTATTGGTAATTGCTACAGATACTAGTGAAGGAACACCGGGAGTGGATATGGCGGCTATGTTAAATGTTTCTAATGGGTTTACATGGATTTATCCTGGAAGTTCAACTAATGCACAAGGTGAGACACTTCATAATATTTATTTAAATGATCCTAATGATCCGTATAATGCAGCAGCAAATATTATTAAATATACTTATAATACAAAGCCAAATTTAATAATTACTATAAATAATAATGCTGCTGAAAGAATTTTGGGATATGATATTGTTGATAATATTCGTGAGTATGATTGGGGTCAAGGAATGAGTCGTGGTGATGCAGCTGAACAAGCTATGAGTAATGTTCATGTGAATTATTTTGGAATAATTGAGAGTTTGTTTATGGGAGATATTAGTTTTCATTGGGTTTAGGAATAAAATAATAAATAAAATGATAATGTTAAACCTACTAATGATAAAATAAGCATAATATAGCCATGTTTTTTAATTTTAGGGTCTTTTGCTTGAATTAGGTAAAATGGCATGAAAATACCGAAAAATCCAATTACACCTACAGAACTTTTTAATCCTAAAAAATTTATTATAACACCACTCCATGAAAGAAAAATTGTGATTATGTATGAAATAATTATTAATCTACGTTTTATTGATTCTGTAACAATAGGAATACCTATTTGCGATGAAATTTGAGGATTTTCCACTAATTGAGCACCGCATTTTGCACAAAAATTATAATCATCACCATTTTGATAACCGCATTTATGACAAACTATAGTCATACTATCTCACCATAAAAAAAATATTTTACAATATTATTAATCATAATTTTTTTTTATTTTAATAGTTTTTATTTTAGAATAAATCTAAAACTATTTAATATAGTTAATATTGTTTTTTTCTTCTCTTGGAACTTCGGGCATGCTATTTTCACTTTCATAACCTAATAAAATACCTGAAATGGGCACATATCCTTCAGGAAGCTCTAATCTATCCATATAATAATCTTCTATTAAAGTTTGAATTGGTGATACCACATAACAAGTACCAATTCCCAAATCAGCAGCTGCAATAGCCATAGTCGTAATAGAACAAGCCACATTAATTTCATCAAAAGGAACTTCAGGAGCAGACAATATTATGAATGTTGGAGCCCCATATAATGGTTCATATCCTGGAATAGATGCTCTTTCTTTCAAAAAACCTTCACTTGCAAGCATATTTTCTTTAGTTCTATCATTAATCTCTCTTAAAAACTCAGAATTTTGAACAACAGTTATATGAAATGGTCCTGCATTTGGAGCTTTATTAGCCACATCTAAAATCTTTTCAAGATCATCATCATTAACTTGCATATCTGTATAACCACGAATACTCTTTCTTTTATTAATTGCTTCAAAAGTTTCCATTTTTATCTTTCCTCTAATTTTATATAATAATTTATTTTTTTAAATACATTACTATTTCTTTATATACCCTATTTTTATAATCAATATTTTGAATTTCTTTTAAAAAACTAAAACCTAATTTTTTTAATACTCTTTTAGATTGGAAATTTTCCTTTTTAGTTAATGCAAATATCTGTTTTATATTTAAATTATTAAAAGCTCTTTTTATTAGTTCTTTTGAAGCTTCTACTGCAAAACCTTTACCCCAAAAAGGTTCTCCTATCCAATAACCTAACTCAGCACTATCCTCTCCCCAATAATAATTTCCATCAGGATAAATTAACAGATTCACACATCCAATGGGTTGATTATTTTCTTTTAATGT
>CANQZY010000105.1 GCA_947628455.1 uncultured Methanobrevibacter sp. | reverse complement strand
ACTAGAAGTTTTATCAATATAACGTGAACCAATTACCATATCGGCTTGGTTATGGTTAATTGGCTCAATAATATTTAAAAACATCCCACTGGGAAGCGCTAAATTATGATGAGATTTAATCTTACCTTTACTTTCAATCCAATCAGGAGCTATAGTTCCTTGAACTAAATATTTAGCATCAAATTTTTGAGCTTCTCTTTCAAATACTTTAATAAAAATTTCACCTATAATCTTTCTTTTTTCTTCAGGATCATATACTCCTTCAAGAGCATCTAAAAATTCTTTTGATGCATCAACATAAATAAAATTAAGTCTATCTTTAAAAGTCTTTATAACTTCATCCGATTCACCTTCTCTTAAAAGACCATGATCAACAAAAATAGCTATAAGATTATCATTAATAGCTTCCTGAACCAATACAGAACATACAGAACTATCTACTCCTCCAGAAAGGGCAATAATAGCTTTTTCCTCCCCAATTTGATCTTTAATTTTTTGAATAACATTATCAATAAATACTTCTGGATCAAACATTAAAACCACTTATTTATAATCATTTAATCATTTTTATCTTCTTCTGGTTCATACTCCTCAATAATCATTTTAATCATATATTCCAATCCATCATCATTACCCTGTGAAATAGCTTCAATTATTTCATCATATTTAATATATTTTTCAATTTTAACAGCCTTAGACCCAATACCAGAAATCCTAAATTGATACTCATCTTGACCAATAGGAATATTAACAAATTTTTTCCTAAGTCCAAATTTATTAGCCATCGCTTTATTTTTTAAATCATCAACACTATCCATCATTTATTACATCTCTTTTACATATTCTATAAAAATTTTCAAAAAGTATAGATCCTTTAGGAGTATGATGTACTTCCGGATGAAATTGTATCCCATATACATTTTTATCCTTATGTTTAAACGATTCCACATCACAAACATCAGAACTAGCTAATATCTCAAAATCATCAGGAATAACTTTAACTTCATCTTTATGAGACGCCCAAACTTCCATTTTAGGAGTTAATTGATCAAATAAACTATCATTCTTTATAATATCAAGTTCAACCTTAGCATAACTTTCAGTATCAGAAGTAGATACATCACCACCATAAAATTTAGCTATTAATTGATGACCTAAACATATACCTAAAATCGGAATATCAAAATAATCCAAATATTCTTCACAATTACCAACATCATCAAAAGAAGGCCCACCTCCCAAAATTAAACCAATTGGATTTCTATCTTCAACCTCTTCAATAGTTAATTCATTATTTATTAATTCAGAAGGAATATTAAGATATTGTAAACTACGTTGAATTCTATGATTATATTGACCTTTATTATCAACAACTAAAATTGTCATTTTATACTCCATCTAGACTTTATTATAATAAATAATTTGAATTTTATTAATTTAATATATTTTGGTTAAAATTAAAAATTATTAAAATACTTAATATAAAATAAAGTTCTAAAAGATTAATAAAATGATTACAACAAAAAATGCATATCTTAAAAAATTAACTGAAAATATTCAAATGAAATCTGTTAATATAAGAAAAAATCTCGAAGGAAGCACCCCACCATCTCTTTTCATCGGAGCATGGGCTTATCCTAAAGTATATGCTGGACCCATGATGACTCAAAAAACAGGAGACACATATATTCTAGATTCACCCGAATCCTGGATTAAAGAAAATAAAACACAAAAAGACATCATTAATTACAGAATGCAACTTATTCGAGGAAAACAATTAATAAAAATTAACGACATTGAAAATCCATTTGTCGAAAAACTACAAGACATCTCACTCGCCTCAAAATCAATAGACAGTGAAGCTATTTTTAGTAAAAAACCAAGAGGAGCCGTTTTTAGTGAAGATTCAACACCCCACGGACCCAGTGCAGCTATCGAAAAATTCAACATCGATGCCGTTAAATGGGATAAACAACTAGAAAAAACTTTCTATGATACCGACTTAAAAGCCAATGAAGCTATTTTTAAACTTCACCATAAAAATGTTCCCTTCTCAGCTATACAAAAAGCATTTTCAGTAGGAGCAATGGGAATTAAAAACAAAAGAAAATTAGTTCCAACAAGATGGTCCATTACTGCTTGTGACTCTACTCTTGCAGACCAATTCTTAAAAGAAGTCCGCAAATTTGATATTATCGATAACTTTAGACTTTATGAATTCGGAAGTCTTGAAAACTACTATGCAATAATCTTAACACCCACAGAATGGCAATACGAATGGTATGAAGCATTTATTAAAATTTTAGGAAAAGAAGAACTATTATTTTCTGACTATGAAACAAATACAGGTAAAAAAGAATATTCATCAGTTGGAGGATGTTTTTATACCTGTAAAATGGCAGTCCTAGATTCATTATTAAAAGAAAAAAAACAAGCCGGTTTAATAGTTTTTAGAGAAGCATATAAAGGATATGTTCCCCTTGGAGTGTTTAATGTTCGTGAAAATATAAAAAATGCAATGAATCAACAATATAAAGAATTCGAAACTTTAAATGACACTTTAAAACACGCAGATAAAAAATTAAAATTACCAATAAGCAGATATGTAAAAAAAGGTACATTACTTAACGAAATGCTACATACTAAACAAACCACTCTCGATATATATTTTAAACGTTAACATGATATTTAAATTCAAAGAACCATCACAAAAAACCAGAAAAATAATGGCAGAAACTGCTTTAAATAATAACAAAAATTATACAAAAGAAGTACAAGAAAAAATTAAAAAAATAACCTCACATAAACATATATTACTTACAAATACAGGAAATTCTGCAATTTTATTAGCCATTTCAACTGCAAATAAAGATATTATCATCCCAGATCAAGGAGCATGGAATGGATTTAAACAAATAGCAAAAATACTCAATAAAAATATTATAAATTTAAAAACAGATAAAGGAATAATAAACCTTAATGAATTAGAAAAATATAATGACACATCTCTAATAATAACAAGTTTTGCAGGTTATAATGCTGAACAAAACTTAAAAAAAATTTCAAAAATTTGCAGAGAAAATAACATAACTTTAATTGAAGATGCCTCTGGAGGATTAGGAGATAAATCTAAAAAAGTTGGAAATGGAAATTACAGTGACATAATAGTCGCCTCAACCGGCTCACCTAAAATTATTAATGTTGGAAGTGGAGGCATATTTTCTACAAATAAAAAAGAAATCATAGAAGAAACAAAGATAATTCAAAAAATTACAAAAACTAATGAAATAATAGCTAGTGGTATATATAGTGAACTTGAAAACATAGACAAAAAATTAGAGATCACATTTAATGCATGTAATTATCTAAAAAACAATCTTGATGAAGTAATTTATCCAAAATTAAGAGGCTTAAATGTAATAATTAAAGATCAAAATCCAAAAAAATTATCATGGAATTTAAAACAAAATTTAAAAATAAACAAAAATGGATTTATAACAAAATGTCCTAATTACAATAGAATAAAAGAAAAAGCAATAGCAATCGAAATTAAAAACTTAAATTATAATTGCCTTAAAAAAGAATATCTAGATAAAATAATTGACACAATAAATAAATTCAAAAACTAATAATCAACACTTAATTTAGTTATTTTATCTAAAATTAATTTATCAATAGAAATAGAATCCACCATTCTATCTGAAATTCCATAAACCTCTTTTAATCTTAAATTATCAGCCATAAAAACACTAGAATCAATTTCAAAAATAGAAGACAAATCATCAATAAACTCATTTGGACAATCAATAAAAATACCACACAAATTCATTTTTCCTTCTTTTAAACCTAAAAATTCAAAAGCTTTTGAAATTTGTCTTTGAGCAGAACACCTTAAAATTATTTCAACATTTAAATCATTAGCTAAATTTTCCCCTCTTTTAAAAGACAATAATGCCTGATTTATAGCATGATATATATGATTTTTACCACAAATACAATCAGCATTTAATAATTGAACAACAGAATATTTAGAGTTAAATTTAGAAATTTCAGATAACAAAATATCAACAGAATTAATAAAACCCTTAAATCCCCTAATTTCAACATTTCTTCCTTGAATAATCATTGTTTTTATCACCATCAATTAATCTATTAACACCAGCAATATACGCTTTTACACTAGCATTAATAATATCAGGCTCAGTACCTCTAGCAGAAATAATCTTATCATCTTTTTGAAGCTTAAC
This sequence comes from uncultured Methanobrevibacter sp., assembly GCA_947628455.1. Taxonomy (GTDB): domain Archaea; phylum Methanobacteriota; class Methanobacteria; order Methanobacteriales; family Methanobacteriaceae; genus Methanocatella. The sequence continues at coordinate 40 of CANQZY010000105.1, read as the reverse complement.
AATAACATCAATTAAAGCATCAGTCCCCCCAGTAATAGCA
>CANQZY010000104.1 GCA_947628455.1 uncultured Methanobrevibacter sp. | reverse complement strand
AATTATTGATAATAATACCCTTGTGGCAATTACGTTACTCATTGCCGAATCTAATCCTAAAGAAAAAGATATTTTAATTGATTTAGTAATGAACTTCTTAGTTTCAAAATAGATTTGACCAAAATACATATACATTAGAAACATATATTACAAAGCATTTGTTTTGTAAACGAATTTGCAAGTAGCTGTAAACTAGACAAAAATATCTTGACTTTTTGTTGCAAAAAGTTATAGAATATAGGCAGCAACAGGTGAGTAATATTCTTAATGTAACATATAATAATTAAGGAGGATTATAAATGAATAGGATTGTAATTAAAACAATAATAGGTTTTTTATCACTTGGTGCGGTGACTGGATCAGGCATTTTAACAAAAAATTATATTAAAAATGATGGCCAATTAATTAGTGTTGCAAAAGTTGCTCAAAAGAGCTCTGTTTTAAAAGATGTAGATCAAGAAATTAAAGAAGCTAAAAAGGAATTAAATGAAGCAAAAGATGATAAAGAAAAGGCTGAAGAAAGGGTTAAAAATGCTGAAGAAATGATTAGTAAAGCGACTAAAGAGAAAGAAGAAGCAATCCTTGAATTAAAAAATGCCAAAACAACTGAAGAAAGACAAAAAGCTCAAGCTAAAATAGATGCTGCAACTACAAAAATAGATCAAGCTAAGAAAACAAAGGAATCAGCTGAAAAAGAAGTAGAAAGAGCAGCTAAAGTTGTTGAACAAAAAGAGCAAATTGTGGAAGAAAAAGTTACTGCAAAGGAAAATAAACAAAATCAAGCGGTTTCAAATAAAAAGACCGAATCTAATTCAAATACAACAAATAATAAAAAGCAATCTACTACAAAAAATAATACAACAACAAAACAAAAAGAAGAAGAACAAGGACCTAAATATGATCTTAGTGATTATCCAGATATATTAGATAAAATAAACGAAGAAACTAAAAGACAAGAAAAAGAAATAGAAGAAGAAGCCAAAAAGAAAACAGTTGAATTTCACTTTTATAGTACAAACAAAGATCTATTAATTCGTTGTACAGAAGATTATTGTGGTGATAGTGGACACATCTGGTTTGTTGAATTAGAATGTGATCCAACTAAATGTGAAGGATTTACTAATTCTAGTGGTAATAAGGTTTCAACATTATTAGTAGGAAGACGTGCTGATATTACTAATTATACAATTTCTGCACCAGCTGCAAAATATGGATATAGATTTGTTGGATGGGAATTAATATCTTCAAGAAAAGCTGTCTCAAATGAATTGGGATCAGGTGTTCTTTCAGGCAAGTATATTGCAACATATGAAAAAGTATAACAGTTAAAGAACTTATAATATCTTAAAAATGAACTAGAGAATACTCTAGTTTTATATTGCTTAAGATTTTTATAAGTTAGATAGTATTTGGTATTATAATTTTTATTAAAAAATGGCAAAAAAATAAGTGACTAAATTGACCATAAAGTTAGATTTATGGTATCATAAATTTAGATAAATAAGTAATGGAGGTTTTGTTATGGTTGATTCAGAGACTTCAAAAAGTAGTAAAAATCTTAAAAAAATACCAGTTAATCATTTGCTTGTTTTATGTGAAGTAAAAGATGATTATCAATTATTTTGTAATGATTTAGAAAATTTAATTAAATCTAAAGGGAATAGATATTTAGTTCGTAGAGTATATCATATCATACAAGGTGATTTACCTAATTATTCTAGTAAATATAAAAAATTCATAGAAAAACACAGACATACTATAGAAATAATGAATAAGTATTCTTGTTTAAGTAATTTAACAGTTTTAAGTTATGACGAAAAAGGAAAACACCGAAATAATTTACCTGAGGATTATTTTTATGAGTATATTCAAGAACATAAGGAAGATATAGAAACAATTAAGGCAGTAACATTAAAAATTAAATCTTTGGGATTTGAAGAAATTAATTTTGATGAAAATTTAGATTTTACTAAAAATGAATATGAATTAAGAGATTCATTTAGAAGTAGTTTTGTATTTTTAGAAAATATGGAAGCTATACCTACGTATTTAGAAAGTCCGGTTAAATATAGAACTAATGGTTCTTGCTACTGTATGACTTTAATCCCTAGTAGTTATGGATATTGTCAAAAAATAAATATCTTTGGTAGAAGAATAGGATTAAATAATTTGATTTTTGATCCAAATAGATTACCGGAGGAAATAACACCAGAATCGACTATAGAAGTTATTAAAAAGCTAGCTCAAAAGAAAAAAACAGAACACAATGATTTACAAAACGTTGTAGATTTAAGTATTACAACTAGTGATTTAGCTGATTATTATCGAAAATTGAAAGAAGTAAGTGAAAAAATTATTAGAATAAATAATAATCCTGAATTAACAAATATATTAAGTCAAATACAAAATGCTTTGCAACAATTAGAATCATTTAGAGCAAGTTTTGAAGAACAAACAATTAATTCACATCCGGACATTACTGATGAAACCATCCAAAAAGAGAAAAAACTATATTTAGATAGAAGAGACTGGAATAGTATAGATTTAGATTAATAAAAACTTGAACTTTTGACAAATATGTGAATGGTCCGAGTTTTATATTATAAAAAATATGATAAAATTAAAATTAGGAGAAGGCATTATGAAATATTTAAAAGTTATGTTTGGCTCATCATCTGGTGCCACTGATTTAAAATATAAAATTGATGAATTAAATATTGCCAATAATTGGAATCCTGGTGGAGAAGATCCTAAATTAATGGGTGGTTTTAACTTTAGTACGGAAGATAAGATTTTGAGATGGTTAATACGGGGTGATACATTATATGATGTTGAGATACCTGCTGATGCTGAAGTAGTAGATTGTTCCAACAAATCTGCTCCTCATGGAGTATTTAGAAGCAATAAAATAATCTTACACAATCCTCGAAAAGTAACTGACGAAATAGCTTTGGATTTATATCGAAAATCAAGTTTACCAGAAATTTCTTACTATAAATCTTTAGCTGGTTGTGCAATACGAGGATATCGAAAGACCTGTTTAGAAATAATTAAAGAGAAAGTAAATAAAAATAATGTAGATTTAGTTTTAGCCGAAATTAATGATTTTGTATCTCCTTATATGAATGATAAAACTGATAAAGAAAATGTTGAAGTTTATGTTGAAGTTATGAAAATATTAAATGAAATAAAGAAAAAGTAAGTTAATATAAACATGGGAAGAGGCGTATTTATGGAAGAAAATATTGAGACTTTGGAAATAGATGAAAATCAAAATAATTCTATTTTTAGTATGATTGAAAAATATGGAGAAGACTTAACGGCTAGAGAATATATAACAGATCCTGCTATTGCTAGAGATGAGGAAATAAAACAAACCATCCTTACTTTACTTACGCCAGAAAAAAGTGCGTTGCTAGTTGGTAAAGCCGGTATTGGTAAAACCGCCATTGTCGAAGGTATAGCATATCGAATTCAAAAGGGAATGGTTCCTGATGCTTTAAAAAATTGGAAATTAATTAAAATAAATATTACTTCTTTACTTGGAGAAAGTGTAAGCAACGGGGCCACAGAAAATAGATTAGAGTTATTAGTGGAAGAATTAAAAGTCAAAAAGAATACTATCTTATTTATCGATGAAACTCACTTGTTAACGAACAAAAGTAAGACTAATAATTTAGACTTTGCTAATATGTTAAAACCAGGTTTAGACCGTGGAACAATTAAAATGATTGGAGCGACAACAACGGAAGAATATGAACAATATATCATTCGCGATAGAGCCTTTTTAAGACGTTTTCAAAAAATTGATGTAGCAGAAGCTGATAAAGATACAACCGTTAAAATTTTAATGGGGACTTATCCGAAGATTGAAAAACAAATTGGAGCCAAGATGGAATATACCGATTTTATAAAAGAAAAAATCATGCGTTTTATAGTTGAGATGACGGATGAGTATAAAAGAGTATATGAAGTAGCTTCTCGTTATCCAGATATATGTTTAACAATTTTGGCTAATGCTTATTCCTATGCGGTGTTCGATAATGAAAAAGTAGTTAAAATAAAACATGTTTATAAAGCTATATGTAATGCTAGAAATATATATGAAGATGCTAAAAGAAAAGAGATTGCACGATTTAAAGAAGAATTTGCAGATTTAATTAGAGAAGAAAAAGTAGACTTAGATGAGATATAAGTCTTTTTTGTAAAAGAAAACCCCCAGATAGTCTGGGGGTTCAGTAAAGCTTAAGCGGTGAGGTGAAAATAAAAACTCCTTCTAATATAATAATTGCGACTGC
>CANQZY010000103.1 GCA_947628455.1 uncultured Methanobrevibacter sp. | reverse complement strand
TGCATAGAAATACCGGTAATACAGAATCGATAATTGTTGAATATGGTTTTTTAGATAGCCCAGGAGATGACGTTAACCAACTTAAAAATAATTATGAACAATATGCGGAGGCGGTCGTACGAGCTTTAGCTGATTATATCGGGGCAACTTATATTCCTGTTGTTGGTTCTGATTATTATGTAGTAAAAAAAGGAGATTCTTTATGGTCAATTGCTAGAAAACTAAATACCACTGTAGATGAATTAAAACGTTTAAATAATTTAACTTCAAATAATTTGGCTATTGGACAAGTGTTAAAAATACCTGGTAGTAGTATGACTGAGAATACTGATGAATACTATATTGTTAAATCAGGGGATAACTTTTTTATGGGGAATAAGGAGTATAAATATATATAAGAGATAAAAATATCCTTTTTTATAAACACTATACGTTTTTTATTGTTGATAGAGTATAAATTTGAATGTTATAATTATTATGAGGTGATTACTATAAAAAAATATACTTATGGAGAATTTATGACAGATATTGATTCAAGTTTGGTTAATATGCATTTATTAAAAAATATTGCAGACAAAATTCCTAATGCTGAAGAATACTATATGGAAAATATTGTAAAAGACAGACATTTATGGAAAACTGATAAGGATACCATAAATTATTTTAAAAAAATAGAAAGTTTCTTTAGTGATAGTTCATATATATTAATTACGAATAGAACAATTGAAAAAGTCAAAGAAGTAAGTGATAAGAACTTAATAGAATCTTTAAAGAAAGAAAAAAAAGATACATTAAAAAAGATAAAAGAACTTAAAAAAAGTGCAAATAAATTATTAAGTGTAAGTGATTTGTATAAAAGTAATTTTATAGATTGTTTTAATTATGGATTTGTTTTTCGTGATATTGTTGAATTAGAGGAAAATGATAGCATCCAAGATAAAAGATATAATTCTTCTATAATAGATTCTATAATAAAATCAACTATTGTACTTTTGGATAAAAAGTATAGAGAATTATATACACAAGAAATTACATATGTTTCAGAAGAAGAATTAAAGTTTAAAAAATTAAAGGAAATACAAAATAAAATAAATGAAGAAAAAAGAACTACTGATGAAATAGTAGAAGGTTACAATTCTTCATTAGAAAAAGCAATAAAAGATGAAATGCATTATAGTAAACCTGGTCGTTTTGAACCAACTAATCTTGGTGAAAAAACAATGAGCATTGCCAAAAATGGTGATTATTATGATGATGTTCCTAAACCATTTTATGGAATTTCGGAAAGTGCACAAAAGAGTATAAATGAAAGAAAAGAAAATTTGCAAAAAGCCAAGGATAGACAAAAAGTAATTGAAGAAAAAATAAAACAAGTAAATATAGAAACATCTAGAGAACTTCAAAAACTGTATGGTGAATATTATAAATTAAAACACGAATTGGAAAATTCATCTAATTATGGTAGATTGATGAGAAAATATGGAATAATAGATTTGGAGCAAGAACGACATGCAAGAGAGCTTTGATAAAATTATATTCGAATATAAGAAATTTCCATTAACCCAAAAAAAAGAAATATTATTATATGAAATAAAAGAAATGATAGCACTTTATTTATCAATAGCAGAGTCAAATAATATTCCAGTTAATTTATTAAAGAGTAAAGAAATACTAGATATTAATTCCAATAATTATAATGAAGAGGATTATGTTGAGGCTCTATATGTATATTTTAATGTATTAAAAGAGATTATATCTGGAATTTTAGATAATAATTATATTGAAAAATAAATGTAAAAAAATAAAGCATCCTATAAAATTAAAAGATTAGGATGTTTTTTTATGTTTTAATATACTGATATTATTTAATTACTTTTGCTTATATTAGGCTGGGTTATTAGTTATGTGATATAATTTAATTGATGATTGAGGAAGTGATAATATAATGGATTTTCCAAAAATAGAATTTACGCCAATGACGTTAGAAGAAAATATAGAAATAGTAAAATGGGCTTTTTTTGAGGAAAGCGAAGACTTAAGTGTTCATAATTATACAATTCAATATTTTCCCGAGTTGGGTGATATAAATTTAAATTCTAAAAAAGAAGACGTTTATGAAATTATTAAGGATATCGTTACAAAAGAATATAAAAAATATAAGCAAAAAATAGTAGATGAATCTGCGAGATATAATGAACTTTGGAATGAATACAATGATAAATACTTTTATATGTTAACTAATTTTTTGGGCGTAAGTTTCCCTAAAAACATCAAAAAAATTAATGCACATGTTGGATTAATTCCAATTTTTCCTAGATATCTTGATAGTTTTTCTTTTTCGGTATCCACAAATTTAGAAGATTGGAATTTAATTAAGGTAGCAGCTCATGAAACATTGCATTTTTTATGGTTTGAGAAGTGGAAAATTATCCATCCAGAAACGCCGAGAAGTCATTTTGATACTCCTTTTAATGAATGGAAATATTCAGAAATGGTAACAGATCCAATTTTAAATAATAAACCTTTTGTTGAACTATTTCAATTTACTGAAAGAGGTTATGATAGTTTTTATGAATTATATGATGAAGAAGAATTAGTAATGGATAAATTAAGAAATATTTATTCTACTAATGATAGTGTAGAAGAAAAAATAGAAAAAGGATATCAATATATTAATTATTATTTTAACAAAATAAATAAACGAGATAATATTAAAAGGTAGTAATCATGAAAATAATAGAATATGAAGCTAAATATGCAAATAATGTAAAAGAATTATTAGAAGAGTTACAGGAATATATAATATCAATTGATCCATATCATTTTAACTTTTTAAAGGAAGATTACAAAGACAAGATATATGTTAAAGATATGAATGAAGTAAAGAATAATAATGGCAAAATTTATTTAGCTCAAGAAGAAAATCAAATAGTAGGCTTAATAATTGGGGTGATAAGAAAACCAATGATTGAGTTTGATTATGAGAGATTAAATAATATGGGAGAAGTTATTGAATTGATTGTTTCTAAAAAAATTAGAAGCAAAGGTATAGGACGTGAATTGCTTAATAAAATGGAAAAATATTTTAAAAGTCAAAACTGTTGTACTATTAATATTGATGTATTTGGATACAACGATATTGGTGAAAAATTTTATTTAAAGAATGGATATCATATTCGAATGATAACAGTCTCTAAGAAAATTAAGAATTTTTAAAATTGAATAAATACAGAGAATAATTTACAATTTGTTATAATTATGATAATCTTATTTTTAGGAGGAATATAAAAGATATGGACGATAAAACTATAAAAAATGCATTATCATATGCATTAGGTGCGGATTTACATGAGGCATGGAGAGCTCCTAGAAAATTAGAAGATGGAACTTTTGAACCAAGAATAAAAAAATCTAAAGATGAAGCTTGGAATGCAAGTCATGGAACTGATGAAGTAGATATTGCTAATTGTTCCTTTGAACAATTACCATCAAATTGGCAATATGAGAATTTGGAGGCTGCTAGAGTTGCTATTGAGCAAGTTTATGATAAAACTATGAATGGTGAACCAATTATGCCTGAAGAATTAGAGCAAATGGCAGCAAATATCCATGAAGAATGGTTAAAAAGAAATTCGTGGGTTTATGATCCAAACTATGGTGATCCAAAATTAGCTGTATCATATGAACAATTATCAAAAGAAGAACAAGCTAAAGATAAAGCGCAGGTTGGTCCTGCTCAAGCAAAGGTTCAAGCATATTTAAATGGCTTAATAGATATAGAGTCAATTTGCGAACAATATGGAATTCAATCATCTAGCAAAAAATTGTAATCATTAAAATAAAAATTAATCATCCTCTAAGTTTGAGAAAATATCAAAATAAGGATGATTTTTTATGCTTTATTTTCTTAATTATTAATTTTTATCTTTTATATCAATTCACTAAGTAGGATGAATCTTGTAAGCACATAAATAAAAGACGAGATAGTAAAAAAGATAGAACTAAAAAAGCGTAAACGAGGATAGAGTTTTTATAGGGAATAAGGAGTAATAATATAAAATTTTATTTCGAAATTAAATAACATTAATAAAAATATTCTATTATATGGTATATTTATTATAGGTTGGTGATAGTTAATGAAAATATATTTGGATAAAGTCAAAGACGATAAAAAAGATACCTTATATAGATTGCTAGAATATTCTTTATTCGAAGAAAGTTTGAATGATGGAAATGAAATGAATGATGATGCAATATTTGAATATAAATATTTTGATAGATACTTTACTGATAAAGATAGAGATGCTTTTTTTATAAGAGAAAATGATACAAATAAATTATTGGGCTTTGTATTG
>CANQZY010000102.1 GCA_947628455.1 uncultured Methanobrevibacter sp. | reverse complement strand
AATATCCGGGGGGGGGGGGTAAATAGAGCTAAATTGGAGGATTTTGGTGGAAAATCATTTTTTTATTTAAATTGTGCTTTTATGAATATGATATGTAGTAAAAAAAGAGGGTATGTATTAAAAAAGATTATTTTGTATAAGATTTAAAAAAAGTTATTGGTGTGATTATGGGGTTAGTTGAGAGGAGATGTGGGTGTGAATAAGTGATTTAAGGATGTGGTGGATAATTTAATTGTGTTGTGGGTGTTTTAATTTTTGTTGATTTAGTTTTATGGTAAGAGGGATTGTTTAAAATTATGTTTAAATAGTTTTAAGATTATATAATTATATAATTGATTAATAATAGTAGGGTTGTAAGTATTTTTTTTTAGATTAGTTGGGGGTGATTATGTTGAATGATGATGGTGATGGTGAAGTTGTTAGATTGGATGATGTTGATATTAGTATTTTGAAGATTATTAATGATGATGTTAGGACTTCTTATAGGCAGATATCTCGTAGTTTGAATGTTTCTGTGGGTACTGTTCATAATCGTGTGGATAAGATGGTTAAGATGGGTGTTATTAAGAAGTTTTCGCCTATTATTGATCATGAGAAGTTGGGTTATGTTTTGACAACTATTATTGGTGTTAGGGTTAAAGGTGGTAAGCTTAAGAATTGGGAGGAGAAGGCTTTTTTTAATAAGAATGTTGTGGGTATTTATGATGTTACGGGTGAGTATGATGCTTTTTTAATTGCTAAGTTTAGGGATATTAGTGAGTTGAATTCTTTTATTAAAGAGTTGTTGAAGGATCCTATTATTGAGCGGACTTATACTCAGACTGTGCTTGATGTGATTAAGGAAGATATGAGTTCGGCTAATATTTTGTAAAAAAAAAATGTTTTTTTTGTGGATGTTTGGGTTAGTGTTTTAGTATAAATTTTTTTTTATTTTTGTGGTAGTGGATTTTTAGATGTATGGTTTGGAGAGTGTTTGGTCCGGTTTTGGTCAGGATGTTGTTAAAGGTAAGTTTGGTGTGGAGTTGGAGGGTTTGAGGGTGGTTAAGGGTGAGGGTAGTTTGGCTTTAAGTTCGCATCCTTATATTTTTAATCGTTTGCCTTTTAATAGGTATGTGACGAATGATTTTTCTGAGAGTCAGCTTGAGATTGTTACGCCATGTTATTCTTCGTTAGATCGGGTGTATGATGTGCTTTTGAGTTTGTATGATTTTGTGGATAGAAATTTGTGTTCGAATGAGATGGTTTGGAATCAGTCTATGCCGTGTATTTTGCCGGGTGATGAGGATATAGCTATAGCTAAGTTTAGGGGTAATAGTAGGGCTGAGGAGTTGATAGGTTATAGGCGTGGTTTGCTTAAGCGGTATAATATTAAAAAGCAGTTGATATCTGGTGTTCATTTTAATTTTTCATTTGATAATGGGTTTTTGCATGGTTTGTATGATCGGTTATGTTTGGATATGGTTTATAATGATTTTAAAAATCAGGTTTATTTGAAGATTGTTAGGAATTATCAGAGGTATTGTTGGCTTATAATATATTTGACGGGTGCGTCGGTGGGTGTTCATGATTCGTTTACGGATGAGTCTAGGAAATTGGCTGTTGAATGTGAGGTGATGGTGGTTTTTATAGTCGGTATGGTTGTTCATTGAGAAATTCGAGTGTTGGGTATAGGAATATTGTGGATTTGTATCCTAGTTATGATGATGTGGGATCGTTTGTGGGTGATATAAGGTCGTATATAGGTAGTGGGTATATTTCGCATGTGAAGGAGTTGTATTGTCAGATTCGTTTGAAGCCGTATGATTTGGTTAATCCTTTGAGGTCTTTGTATAATGATGGTATAAATTATGTTGAGGTTCGTACGTTGGATTTGAATCCTTTTGAGAGGTGTGGTGTTAGTAAAGAGGATTTGGAGTTTCTTCATGTTTTTTTGATTTATATGTTGTTTGTTGAGGAGGATGATAATGAAAATTGGCAAAAAGAAGCTGCATATAATGAGAATATTATTGCGGAATTAGCTTATCATAAAAAAACTAAATTGATTGAGAATAATAAAAAAGTTGATTTTAAGAGATCTGCGAAAAAACATATGAAGAATTTGTCTGAGCTTTCATTGCAGATTAATCCTTATGGGGATGAATTGATAGAGAATATGAGAAATAAGATAAAAGATCCTAGTTTGAATTATTCTAAAAAGCTTATATCATTAATAGAGAAGAATGGTTATATAAATAGTCAATTAGATCTTATATCGAAATGATAAAAATTAGTCTGCTAGATTTTTATAAATCAACTATTATTGAGTTTAAAATAAAAAATAAGATATAGTATAGTGTTAATAATAGTATTATTAGATAATTATTTTAGTATATAATTTGTATAGTGAGGTTTTTTAATTGGCATTATGTTTACCTGATACTCAAGATGATTCTCCAGAAATACCTATAAGTTTGACAAGAGTGGGTGTTACAGGAGTTAAAAAGTTATTGCAACTTAATAGAAAAGATAAGAGACCTATTATTTTGGTGCCTACATTTGATGCGTTTGTTGATTTGCCTAATGATCAGAAAGGAGTTCATATGTCTAGAAGTCCTGAAGCGATTAGTGAAGTGATGGAAAGTGTGACTAATGATCAGTCTATGGAAGTGGAGTTTATTTGTGCGAAAATTGTTGAAAAGATGATGAGTAAACATGAATATGCGAAAAAAGTAGAGGTTTCTATGAATACTGATTATATGTTTATGAGAAAATCACCTATAACGGAAAATAAAACACAGGAAATGGCTAAATTAGCGGCTAAGGCTGTGGGGATTAGGAAAAATGGGAAAGTGGAAATAAAAAAAAGTATAGGTGCGATAGTTACAGGGATGACTGTATGTCCTTGTGCGCAAGAATCTGTGAAAGAATCTGATAAAAATAAATTATTGGAATTTTTAGATCCTGAAACAACAGAAAAAGTGCTGGAGACAGTGACATTTGCATCACACAATCAAAGAGGTGTTGGAACACTGCTTATAGAAGTTCCTGAAAACTTTGAAGTTAAAGGAGAGGATATAATACAAATAATAGAAGATTCTATGAGTTCACCTGTATGTGAATTGTTAAAAAGAACAGATGAAAATGCAACTGTTTTAAATGCTCATCAAAATCCTGTTTTTGTGGAAGATTGTGTTAGAAATATGATGGAACAAATAGTTAAGAAATACTCACATTTTCCTGATGATACCATAATAACTGCACGTCAAGAAAACCATGAAAGTATACATAGACATAATGCATATGCAGAGAAAGTAACCACAATGAAAGAATTAAAAGAAGAATTAAACTTAAACTGAATAGGGGGATTTTTAGATAAAATGAAAAAATTATACGAAATAGCAGGGCAAGTGATGGGATTTTTTAATGCGTTTAAAGGATCTAAACCTGCTATTGATAATGATAAAATATTGATAGTTAGAGGCAAATCACGTCAAATATATCCTCCTGATCAGTTGAAAGAAAAGCTTGAAGAGATAGGGGAGAAACTTGGTGGTAGGGATATAACAAATAATGCTAAGCAAGTAGATGAAATTTTAAAAGCCGGTGATAAGCAAATACAATCCGAAGAAGAAATGGATGCTCCTATAGATAAAAATGGATTTTCTAGGATGAAAGATGAGTTGGAATCTATGGGTCTTGTTGTTGAATATAGGGTATTTGAGCTTTTAAAATATAATGTGGTGATAGCTATATGGGAAGATAAAAATCCTATACCTCCATTGTATGTAGAAGTTACTGTATCTGAAAAAGAATAAAAATAAAATAGAGTTTTTTTTGATTATGTCATGTTCTAGAGAAAAGATTATTTCAATTTTGAATTCTCAAAAGAGGGATGTTGTTAATTTTTTAAATCAGATTCCGGATAATGAAGAAATTACGTTTTCTAAAAATGTTTTTATTCCGTTGACTGAGGTTTGTAGGAATGATTGTGGGTATTGTAATTTTAAAAAAGATCCGGAGGATGATGTGGATGTTGTTATTTTGAAAGATAAAATGGAGGTTTTGGAAGAGTTAAAGAAGGCTGAGGAATATGGTTGTAAAGAGGCTATGTTTGCTTTTGGTGAGGATGCTGATAGTGTGGATGTTGTTCGTGAGAGGTTGATGGGGTGGGGTTATGATAATATGGTGGATTATGTTGTGGATATATGTCAGATGACTTTGGATGAGACAAGTTTGATTCCTCATACTAATGGGGGTAATTTTTCATATTCTGCGTTGGAGAAGCTTAAAGAGGTGAATGGTTCGATGGGTTTGATGCTTGAGAATTCATCTCCTCGTTTGATGTGTTTGGAGGCTCATGAGCGTAGTCCTGGTAAGGAT
>CANQZY010000101.1 GCA_947628455.1 uncultured Methanobrevibacter sp. | reverse complement strand
GATGGTGGTGAGGGTAAGATTTCAGGAAGGCGTATTAGGCAATCGATTGTGGATAATGGTTTGGTTGTGGGTAGGGATGTTAGGCGGTTGATTCCTAAGAGTAGTTTGGAGATATTGGAGAGGGAGATAGATTTGGGTAATGTTCCAGGTGAGAGGGATTATGATGTTATTTATAGGTGTTTGAATGGTGCTTCTAGAGGTAATTTGACTAAAATAGCTTATTTGAATGGGCGTTCTATAAATGAGATTGTTAAGAGAAGGGTTTATCGTGATGATCGGGCGGTTTGGGCTGCTTTTAGGAGGGCAGGTTATGGTCCAGTGATGACTCGTCTTGCTATGAGTGCTATAGAGATGAATGTGACTAAGGATGAGGTTATGCGGTTAATGAGGTGTTATGAGTCTAGGGGTGTTATACCTGAACAGCAGAGTGTTCAAAGGGTGGTTGATAGGGCGTTTTATGTGGCTAGTGAGGTGGATAAAGGTAGGACTGCTCGTGAAGCTAATAATGATTTTAGATCTCGGTTTGTTGAGGTTGAATCGCCTTTAACAGTGTATGCGGGTTTGAATTTAACTAAGTTTGAAAGTAAGATTATGAAAGAAAATGTTAATGCGGATATTTATGTTGATAAAAAAAATAGATTGTCTTGTGAGATAAGAACGGGTGGTAAAAAAATAAAAACTAATTTAAGATTGCATTCTCGTGATGTTACATATTTGCGTTATATTATTGATTCTAATTTTATTCCTATAAAAGGAAAAACTGTGAAGATAGATGGGAGTTTTAAAGTTAAATTTAGTATTGCATCATAAATCGTTTTTTGATATTTTATTTAGAGTTGCTTTGGACATGGATAGGTCATAGTCTTTAAAATATTTTATTATTTCTTCTAGTTCTTCTTTTTTTCTTTTAGAGTTTTTTTTAGTGTTTTTTATTCGGGAATTTGATTTTTTAATGAAATTTTTATCTTCATTGATTGCTAATGTTTGTAGTAATTCATTTTTGAGATTTAGGCTGTCTGCGATATCTGTTGTTTCGATTAATGCTGCTGCAAGTGTTTTTGTATAGATGCTTCTAAGCATTTTGAGTTGGGATGCGTCTCCGATTTTATTGGAAATGAGTTGGGTATTGATGTATTTGTTTAAGATTTTTAATTTATTATAATATTTTCCAGATAGGTATAATACGGGTTTATGGTTGATATTTCCAATTATGGCTGAATCGATGAATTTTGGTGTTAGGTTATTGATTTTTATAGCTGTGTGTGGGTTGATATTGTTTAGATCTAGGTATATGCCTTTGTTTATATTTCCATATTTTTCAGCTATTTTGATGGCTTTTTGTGGGCTGTTGGCTGAGATTAGTATATCTGAATTTTTAGCAACTTCATTAAAGTCTTTTAGAATCTCAGCATTGGATTTGTTTATTCTTTTTATTGTGTTTTTAGATCTGTTTTTAGAAGAGGTTATGATTTCTTCGTTTTTAAATAATTGTGAAAGTTTATATGAAACTTCACCAAATCCTATAAATCCTATTTTCATAAAAGATCAAAGAGAGTGTATGTGTGTGTGAGTTTGTTTGGAATTTATTTTTGATTTTTAAGAAGTAGCATGTCTTTATAATTTGTGTTTAAATCTTTAGCAATAGCTTGGCATTTAACACATAATAGGTAATAAATTTCTTTATGGGAGTTGTTAATTTCTGTTAGTCCCTCATAATTTCCCATTCCTTTTGAGATTATGAAATCATGATTATTGAATATTTCTCTAAATTCATCAGATATTTCGCTATCTACGAATCCTACGGTGCTTGATCCGATATCAACTATTTCACCATATTTATCTAGGTTTACCTCAAGAGCATCTTCTAAACAAGCATCATTTAATATGGGGTTGGATTTAACAGCGATAGTTATATCTATATCATATTCTTTTAATTTAGATAACAATAATCTATCGAAAACAATTTCGCCTGTATTGTCAACTAAATATAATACTTTATCATGTTTTTTTAAAGAATCTGAAAATTCTTTAATATGATTAATTTTTAATTCTTTTTTAAGAGACTGTTCAATTATATTTTCCACATCTTCATCTATGGTAAATGCTCCGAAATCTAAAATATTTCCAATAATAGCTATTTTAACATATGTTTCTAAATTATTGTTATGGGATATGATTTTTTCCACTTTAGGAAGATATTTTAAAGCGATTTTATTTCCTAAAATTTTTTTTTGTTTATATGGATCATTACAACCTGTTCTTTGTTTGATAATATTGTGAATAATAGATCCTGTTTTATTAGAATTTGTTTGAGTGGAAAAATTATTTGATAAAAATTTGAAAATTTCATTGAAAATTTTTATTTTAGTTTCACTATCATCGCAAGCTAAATCTAGAGCTTCTCCTGCTTGTCTTAAAAAGCATGGTGCGCATTCGTGACTTATTTTCAAAGGACTTATCCTCCATATATTATTTGAATTAATTGAACTTCATCATTATTATGAATTTCTGATTCTTCAATAACTAACTCCCCATTTAATTTAGAAACTATATTTTGGGAAGATAAATTTAAATCTTTTAATAATTCATCAATAGTATAATTCTCATGAGGAATTTCTCTTTGTTCATCTATATCTTTAAATTTAAGTATGAAATTCATCTTTTTAGTCAACTCCTAGTTCTTTTAAAAAAGTGCATTTCCTGCACAATTTATTTGCAGTGGGCTCACCACATTTAATACAATTAGTATGAGAGTGGAATTTTTTATTTAAACTATCGCCTATTGCATTTTTAACTTTATCATATCCTCTTAAAATAGAATATTTAATTGTGGGATGTTTATTTTCTAAATTATTTATCAATTGTGAGACTTCCATTCTAAATGATTGTTGAGCATAAGGGCAACTATCAAAATGAACTTCTAATTGTTTGGCAATAACATACAATCCAATATCATGTTCTGTGATTTCTCTTAATGGTTTGATTTTAACTGTAAATTTATCTGCAGGTGATTGTGTTTTTGCACCTAATTTTGTTAAATTATCAATATTTCCTTCCAAATAATTCATTATTATTGATTGGGTTTCATCATCCAAATTATGACCTGTAGCTATTTTAGTTGCGCCCATTTCTCTAGCGGTTTTATTAATAATATCTCTTCTAAAAACACCGCAATAAGTACAAGAACCTCTATGATTATTATTTCCCATTATTTCATCTAAGCTAACACCATACTCATCTTTTAAACAAACCACTTTATGCTCAATTCCTAAACGCTTAGCATGATTAATAGCTATATTAATACCGGATTGTCTATAATTAGCTATTCCTTCATCCACACTCACAGCACAAATATCGATAATATTTCTTTCACGAAAACTATTTAATATTTCAAGTAATGTTACACTATCTTTTCCTCCTGAAAGAGCAACCAAAACATTATCTCCTTTTTCTAAAAGATTTTCCTTTTTAATATTTTTAATAACTTTTTTTTCTATTGAATCTATAAAACAATCTCTACACAAATAAATACCCGATTGTTTATTTTTAGTTATTACATAACCCGAACCACACTTACCACATTCACACATCATATCATCTCATCTCTTTTATTTTTTTTTATAATGTTTCTACAAATTGTGCAAGTTGGTTTAAGGTGTTGACCTCAAATACTTTAGCTCCCACATCTTCATAAAGACTTACACAGCTATCCACAATATCCCATTTATTTCTATCCTCGGGATTTAAAATAACAACTTTTTTAGATTCTTTTACCATTTGCTCTACTAACTCTACACTTTGAGGGATTTTATCTCTTTTAGGCCCTCCCCAATCTCTACAATCAGATAAAATTAAAACATAAGATTTATTATTTAAATCTGCTTTTTTAATGAATTGTTTAAAAGCAGAATACATATTCGAACTTCCATGAATCATGGAATTTTTCATCCTTAAATCTTTAACTTTAATAAAAGACTGTAACATCTCATCCTCATTTAAAGCATCAGTTGTCTCAATCACTTTATTGTCAAATTCGAAAGTCCGGGAATTCTTAAAAGATGTTTGGCAAGAATACATTAACATGAAAAACCAACTACTAATCCATTCACAAGATCCGCTAATATCATTTAAAAACAAATGTTGATTTTTATGCAATCTAGGCTTAGATTTAATTAAATTAATAGGAACACCACCATAGCGAAGATTAGCCCTCATTGTTCTGCGCATATCAACCTTATTAGTATTAGACATATTCTTTCTCCTAGAACGCTTATTAGCTATTTTTTTACCCAACCTCTGACAAACCTCCAACATACGAGGATCAAACTTATTAAGCTTAGTCAAATCCCTATTAATCAACTCACCTTCCTTCTCCAACTGATCCCACTCATCCAAAAGAGGCTGACCCGACAACTGCTTAAGCACCTCATTATTCAACCTCTCCTTACGCATCTTAT
>CANQZY010000100.1 GCA_947628455.1 uncultured Methanobrevibacter sp. | reverse complement strand
GGATTATTCTTCGGCGTCTTATTTGTTAGCTGCAGCTGCTATATCTGGTGGTGAGCTTAGAGTGAATAATCTTTTTAGGGATTCTAAGCAGGGAGATAAGTTTATTTTGGATATTTTGAAGGATATGGGTTGTAAAGTTAAACAGCATAAGGATAATGTGATTATTCATTCTGATGGTGAGCTTAAAGGGGTGAATGTTAATCTTTCAGATGCTCCTGATTTGCTTATTACGGTAGCTGTTCTTGCTGCGTTAGCAGAGGGAACAACAGTTATTGATGGTGTGGCTCATGCACGGGTTAAAGAGACCGATCGAATAGCGACCACTACAGAAGAACTTAGAAAAATTGGTGTGAATGTAGAAGAATTAGATGATGGAATGATAATTAAAGGCGGAATCAAAGGCGGAACAGTAAATTCACATCACGATCATAGATTAGCAATGGCATTTTCATTAATAAGTCTTAAATATCCCATAGAAATTATAAATGGCGAATGCTTTAATATTTCTTTTCCCAATTTTATTGAAACTATGAGAAAAATTGGTTTGGAACTAGAGTTGATAAAATGATACGAGACATTGTAGATAAACTCAATGAAATTTATGATCTTCGAGAATTTCTAAATAAAGATCCTTATAAAGTTCTAATCAGAACAATACTTTCTCAAAGAACAAGAGATGAAAATACAGATAAAGCCACTGAAAATCTTTTCTCAAAATATA
Organism: uncultured Methanobrevibacter sp.; assembly: GCA_947628455.1. Lineage (GTDB taxonomy): Archaea > Methanobacteriota > Methanobacteria > Methanobacteriales > Methanobacteriaceae > Methanocatella. Next base: position 3,768 of record CANQZY010000100.1, on the reverse strand, counting down.
AAAATATAAATGAAATTGTGCAAGCACCCATCGAAGATATAGAACAATTAATTAAATCTGCAGGATTTTATAGAGTAAAAGCAAGAAGAATAAAAGAAGTATCCAAAATCCTACTAGATCAATATAACGGTGAAGTTCCACACACCTTAAATGAACTTGTTAAACTACCCGGAGTGGGTCGAAAAACAGCTAATTGCGTTTTAGTTTATGCATTTGAACTTCCAGCAATACCCGTAGATACTCATGTTCACAGAATCTCAAACAAATTAGGATTAGTAGATACTAAAACACCCGAACAAACAGAAGAAGAACTAACTAAAATAATCCCCAAAGATCAATGGATTCTATTAAATGATTTAATGGTTCAATTCGGACAAACCATCTGCAAACCACAAAACTCTAAATGCGAAATATGCCCAATTGCTGACCACTGCCAATACTACAATAATAACTTCACAATCGAATAATAAATTTTAAATAATAAAATAAAAAAGTAAAATAATAAGATAAAAAAAAAATTTGAATTTTAAAGGAAATTAAAACAATGTTATATGCAATAGTAGATATAGGTTCCAATACAGTAAGACTCAACATTTATGATATAATCAATAAAAAATCAAGATTTTTACTATCTAAAAAATACGCATTAGGCCTTGTAAGTTATGTGATAAAAGGAAAATTAAATAAAAAAGGACTAGAAAAATTAATCAATGTTATTGAAGATATTAAAACAGATCTTAAAGACTTAAATGTTAAAAAATTTGACATGTTTGCAACAGCATCACTAAGAAACATTAACAATCAAAAACATGTTCTAGATGCGATTTATGATAAACTAGCTATTAAAATTCATATATTATCAGAAAATCAAGAAGCCACATATAGTTTTTTAGGATCAACCTCTATTATGAAAAATAAAAATGGCGTACTTATTGACGTGGGCGGTGGAAGCTCAGAAGTAGTTATATATAAAGATTTTAAAATTAAACAAAAATATAGTTTACCTATAGGTTCTCTTACAATGTTTAATGATTATGTAAGTTTATTAATACCCACTGATGAAGAATCTGAAGCTATTTTAGATAGAGTTAAATATGAAATTTCAAGAGCCAAAATACCAAGTGAAAAAAATAAATATATGTGTGGTGTGGGTGGATCTGTAAGAGCGGTTCATAAATTAATGAAAGATTTAAAATTAATTAATCGAAAAGAGAATATTATAGATCCTGTTGTTTTTAAGTTGATACGTGAAGAAATTAGAAATAATGATAAAGAAACATATAATAAATTATTAGAAGTAAAACCTGCAAGAATTCACACAATAATTCCTGGATTGTTAATAATTCAAGAATTATGCGATTATTTCGCTATTAAAGAGATGCAAGTAAGTAAATTTGGAGTAAGGGAAGGTTATCTGAATAATAAATTATCTAAGGGAGTTTAATGACAAAAGATTACAGTTATACTCAAAATAGAGAGTTATCATGGTTAAAATTTAACAAAAGAGTTCTCGAAGAAGCTCAAGATCCATCTGTACCTTTATTTGAGAGACTTAAATTCATATCCATTTTTGTAAGTAATCTAGATGAATTTTACATGGTTAGATGCGGCACACTACATGATTTAGATTTGGTAGATAATCAATATAGAGATAATAAAAGCGGTCTTACCGCTCATGAACAGCTTTTAAAGATTTATAAACAAACAAAAGAACTTTATAAACTTAAAGACAAAACATATAATGATGTTAATAAAAAATTAGCAAGTTATCATATTAAAGAAGTCAGTTTCAATGATCTTAATGATAAAGACAGACAATACATAGAAGACTATTTTAAAGATTATCTATTTCCCGTAATTTCACCACAAATTGTTGATATTCAACATCCTTTCCCTAAATTTAAGAATAATTCATTAAACATTCTTTTAATATTAAATTATTCTGAATTTGGTTTTATAAAAGTCCCTAATTCTCTGGATAAATTAATCTTTCTTCCAGGTGATGAGTTTAGATATATTTTGATGGAAAATGTTATTTTAGAATATGCTGATGAAATTTTTGCTAATTATCAAGTTAATTTTAAAACAATAATGTCCATTACAAGAAATGCAGATATTAGTTTTCTTCATGAGCAGTTAGATTCTGATGATGATTATTTAGAGCTTGTAAAACAAATTCTTAAAAAAAGATTGAGATTGGCTCCTATAAGATTGCAATTTTATAATAATTATAATGATGAATCAGTTGATTTTTTAACAGAGAAATTAGGAATTAGTAAAGATCAAGTTTTTATTTCGCAAAGTCCTCTTAATATGCGTTATGTTTTTGATTTAATTGATCATGTTAGAAATAAAAATGTGAATCTTTATGATAGGTTGAGTTATAAGCCTTTTGCTTCTAATCATCCTCCTAATTTAGATGTAAATAAAAGTATGATTTCACAGCTTTTAAAAAGAGATTATTTATTTTTTTATCCTTTTGAATCAATGGATTTGTTTTTAAATTTGCTTAAAGAAGCAGCTAATGATAATAAAGTTGTTTCTATAAAAATCACAATATATCGTCTTTCAAAGGTATCTAAGATTGTTCAATATTTAATTGATGCTTGTGATAATGGAATTGAGGTGACTGTTTTAATTGAGCTTAGAGCAAGGTTTGATGAACAAAATAATATAGATTATGCTGAAGTTTTAGAGGAAGATGGATGTAATGTGATTTATGGGTTTGAAAATTATAAAGTTCATTCCAAAATATGTTTAATAACAAGAAAAGCTCGTAATGGTTTTGAATATATTACTCAGCTGGGAACAGGTAATTATAATGAGAAAACCTCAAAATTGTATACTGATATGAGTTATATTACTTCAAGAGCGGAAATTGGTGAAGATGCAGTTTTATTTTTCCAGAATATGCAAATGGATAATTTAGATGGTCATTATAATAAGTTAATTGTTTCACCAACGTCATTTAAATCTAATATTACAGATAAAATTGAGGAGCAAATATCGGAAGCTAAAAAGGGTAATCCTACATGTATTATAATGAAGATGAATTCGCTTACAGATAGAGATTTGATTGATTTGCTGAAAGAGGCTTCTATGGCGGGTGTGGATATTAAATTGATTATTCGCGGTATTTGCTGTATTATTCCAGGTATTCCTGGTGTAACGGATAATATACGGATTATTAGTATTGTGGGGAGATTTTTAGAGCATTCTCGGATTTATTGTTTTGGTTGTGGGGATAAAAGAGAGATTTATCTTTCTAGTGCGGATTTGATGACTAGAAACACTGAAAAAAGAGTGGAAATCGGATTTCCAATCGAAGATGATAGTATTAAGAAACGTATTATTAAAATTGTTGATTTAATGCTTAAAGATACAGTTAAAGCTCGTGAAATAGATATTCATGGAGATATGGTTAAAATCCCATCTAATAAAGATAGTATTGATTCTCAAAATATTTTTATTAATAATATGTTTTATGATAGTAAAAATACTGATTGTAAAGAAAATTTCTTTTCAAGATTAAAACATTTATTTGATTAAGTTTTAATGCATTATTCTTTTTTTTAGAGAAAAATTTATAAAGTACAAAAAAAGTATATAACTATAGTTATTTTTTTTAAATAGCAACCAAATTCAAAAAAAAAAGGATTGATAAAAATGGTCAATATTCCAAAAATAAAAAGAGGAATACTAAATAACATAACCGAAGCTATAGGTAATACCCCAATAGTAAAACTAAACAACTTAACAAAAGATCTA
>CANQZY010000099.1 GCA_947628455.1 uncultured Methanobrevibacter sp. | reverse complement strand
GACGAATATTATGATCAAGGTGAAAGTTATAAATTTTCTGCTCCAACACTATTCCATGAATTAGGGCATTTAGTGTTTAATTATAAAGAAAACAGAAAATTACCAAATAATTTTGATGATGTGATAAAATCTGCTAAAGAATATGCTTCTGCAAAAACAATTGCAAAAGTTGTTGAAGATTGTATCACTCATGCTAATGCATCACATGAAAGTGCGAAAACAAGATTTGAAAACGAAATAAAAAGCTTAGGATATGACTCTGCTGATGCATGGAAAAAAGATTATGAAGGTGTAATAGAAAAAAGTCTCAAAGAAAAAGGAAAAAAGCAAACAATAAAAATGTTAGAAGAATATGATTTTAATAAAGGTGTAATAAAAGATGGAATGTATATGGGTATTGATAAAGATTACTACGATATAATATCCAAAAAAGATTTTACAGCTAAAGAAGTTGCACAAGAATTATATAATTATCGAGTACGTGAGTATTTTATAGAAGATCTTTATATAAATTATGGAGCTGATGAAAATTTAATTGATATAATCGATGCAGTATATATGGGCGACTGGGATAGCAATGGTTATGGACATGGTAAAGGTTATTATAAGTCAATCCTAATCGGAGCTAAACAATATGCATTTGATGAAATGTTAGCAGATTTTACTTGTCTTAAAGTAGCTGGAAAAGCAAAAGAATTAGCAACTGTTAGAGTTCTTTTTGGAGAAAAGTTTTATAATATGTTGGAAGAATCATATAATAATTTTTATAAATAAATGTAAAGGAGAATAAAATGGAAATAAAAGAAGAAGAGTTAATATTTCATATAATGGTAGTAAAGTATATAAAATCTATGGGAAGAGAGATTTCAACGGATCCTAAAGAAAATGAAGATTTATTTCCAAGATATTGGTATTTAAATCATGATATACAAAAAAAATTAAATATATTAACAGAAGCAATAGAAAAAAAATGTTTAATTAAGGATACTCAAGGATATCAAGATATTATAGAGCGACCTATAATACAAGAGTAATATTAATTAAATATGTATTAAAAAGTAAAATATAGTATAAGGTAAGGCAGATAAACACACAATAAATTATGTGGTTATTCTAAAATATATAAGGCATAAACTTTAAAATACAAATTTATTATTGCTTTTTTTTATTACGAATCTTTGTATTATTAAATATTTACTTAATTTGATGGTTTTTTTATGTTAACAGATTGTCAAAAACCTTGACATTTTGAAATGAGTTTTTATATACTTTTATTAGGTAAGTTATTATAAAAAGGGCTTATCATTATAATCAAATATTAGAAAATTAGAAAGAAGGAGAGAAAAATATGGGATTATATGAAGGAAATGGAGAAACATCAGGTTACAATTGTGCACAAGTAAATGCATTAAGAGATGTGATCAATTCTACAGCACAAAATGCAGCAAATAGTATAGTTGAAAAACTACATAGTGGAATAGTTAAACCTATGTCTTCAATATGGTATGCACCTGAAGCAGTAGAGTTTTTTCAAAGCTTTGCAACAGTAGTACAAAGTACAGGACAAAGTATAACAGAAGCATTTGATGCATTTAGAGATTTTGTACAACAAGCAGGAGCACATTGGGCAGAAAATACGAAAGGTGAAGTACCAAATTTACCAGCAATTGACTTGGTAGAATTAAATTTAAATGTATCAGAAATTCAACCAAATAATGCTGGAAATGTTACAATAAATGAAGGAGAAGCTACAAGTTTAGCAAGTAATTTAGGACAAGTAGAAGAAGAGATAGAAGCAGAACTAAAGAGTTTAGCAGAAAATTTAAGTGCAGATTCAGCATTTATAGGACATAGCCAAGCGGCTTCATTGAAAGATTGTTTTGTTAAAGTAAGTGGAGCAGTTGAAAGTATTTTTAAATTTTTAACTGAAGGTGATGAATCACTACAAACAGCAATAAATAAAACAGTAGAAAAATATCAAAGTGTATCAGAAGAAGTATCAAATTCAGCAAGTAATGTATCAATAGAAAAATAAAATATTCAGAGATCTTTTTCTGAATATATGTAACATCAAAAAGATGTTACATATATTTGTAAAAAGGTGATTAAATGATAGATATAGATTTAACTAAATTAAAAAATGAAATTGATAAAGTAAAAGTAATAATAGATGAATATGAAGAAATTCAACAAAATATATTTAACCAATTAAAAGATAGTTGTATTAATTGGCAAGATGGTAATTCTTTAGTATTTGAAGAAAAAACATATCATGAAAAACAAGAATCTGAATTGTTGTTATTATCATTAAAGAATAAAAAGGAAATTTATGACTTTATATATAATAGCTATAGTGAAATTGGCAAAAAAATAAAATGTAATTTAGAAAGTAAAAAAAATGTTCTTTCTTCTATAGAAAATTGTATTAGTAAAACATCAATTATTTTAAATGATTTTAATAAGATAGATACTAGTTTTTACTATTATGAAAAAAACGATATATGTAAACAAAAAAATTGTATAAAAAATATTCACCGTTCATTAACTAATATTAAAAATTCCATATCAAAAATGTATGCTAAAATTGAAAAAATAGAAAAAGAAATACTAATAAAAATACAAGAATTAGATAATATAAAAGTAAATGATTTTGATTATGAATTAAATTGGGGTGATAATAATGGATAAAGGTATTGTAAACGAAGTTTATCTTAGTGAAAATATAAAACAAATGGAATTTTATGCAAATGAAGAAAAAGAAAGTTTAGGTAAAATATGTCAGGGATTAGAAGATTGTAGTAATTATTATAATTCAAATAATACAGTGCAGATATTAAATAATATAAATGAATTTAAAATTAATATTGAAAAATTATATAAAAAAAGAATGAATTATAATAAAATCTTTGAACAAGTAATTATTCAATATAATACATTAAGTGAAATAACAAAACAAAAATTTGATAAATTTATATAAAATTATGAGTAAAGGTGAAAAATGGATACTGAAAAAAATATAAAATATAAAAGAATTTGTGAAAAACTTGGAACAATTAATTCTAAAATCGAATACTTAAAATCTGATATAGATAATCTTAAATTATTAATTAATCAAAATATTAATATAGATGGCGAAGGCTTAAATGAGATAGATATTAATAATATATATGATGATTTAAAAGATATTTTTCAAAATATTAATTATGATATCAAAAGTATAAAATCTAAAATTGATTTATAAAAAAGGAGTGTAACAATGGGATTAGAAGGACTTAATTTAAATATTAAAGATACCAAAACAGGAAAGTTGTATAATGAAAAAATTGAAGGAAACTTGCAATATAATAATCAAATAAATAATAATACAAATATGTCTTTTAAGACATATGCTAATCAAAGTTCTAATATAGAACTAGAAACAGTTAATTTACTAGCCAGTAACAATAATACTAGTTTAACAGGTAAAGAATTAGTCGATCAATTTTGGTATGCGATGTTTAATGGAACTCAAAGTGATAAAGACGTACTTACAGCAGCATATTGGTCTTTTTATGAAGAAATAGTGTATAACAATAATAAAGAAGCAGAAAAATTTTTAAAAAAAGTAATAGAAATGAAAAATAATAAACCAGAGTTTCATTTTGAACAGAGTTATTGGAGTTTTGGTGGATATGCTCTTACAATGTGGGAAGAATATTATGATCAAGGTGAAAGTTATAAAATGACTACTACAACACTATTCCATGAATTAGGACATTTAGTATTTAATTATAAAGAAAACAGAAAATTACCAAATAATTTTGATGATGCGATAAAATCTGCTAAAGAATATGTTTCTGCAAAAACAATTGAAAAAGTTGTTGAAGATCGTATCACTCATAGTAATGAATCGTATGCCAAAGCGGAAGAAAGATTTGATTTCGAAATAAAAAGCTTAGGATATGACTCTGCTGATGCATGGAAAAAAGATTATGAAGGTGCAATAGAAAAAAGTCTCAAAGAAAAAGGAAGAAAGAAAACAATAAAATTGTTAGAAGAATATGATTTTAATCAAGGTGTAATGGAAAATGGAATGTATAAGGGTGTTGATAAAAATTTCTATAATATATTATCTAAAAAAGATTTTACAGCTCAAGAAGTTGCCCAAGAATTATATGATTATCGAGTAAGTGAGTATCGTATTGAAGATTATGAAATAAATTATGCTGCTGATGATTATTTAGGTGATATAATTGATGCAGTATATATGGGAGAATGGACTACTAGCAGTGGATATACTAAGGGACATGGCAAAGCCTATTATACATGGCTTAAAGAAAACTATGGTGCAGATGTGGCCAAACAATATGCATTTGATGAAATGATAGCAGATTTTACTTATCTTAAAGTAGCTAGAAAAAAAGACGAATTAGATACAATTAAAAATATTTTTGGAGAAAAGTTTTATAATATGTTGGAAGAAACATATAATAATCTTTATAATAAATAGAAAGGAAAATAAAATGGAAATAAAAGAAGAAGAGTTAATATTTCATATAATGGT
>CANQZY010000098.1 GCA_947628455.1 uncultured Methanobrevibacter sp. | reverse complement strand
GAAATGATTTGCTGATATCTCATATCAGATTGTTTTTTACCGTTGTCTAGAATTTTATTTTTTTCAGCTTCAGCATCTTTTGTAGCATTATTATTTATTGAATCTACTTCAGATTGTGCATCTTGAATGATTTTATCAGCTTTCTCCTGGGCTTCAGACATAATGCGTGAAATAATTTTATCAGTGCCTGAGCTCATTAGAATACCTCCTTAAGCTAATATTCCGCCGAATACCATTAATAATATAGCGATTAAGAATCCGTATATAGCTTGAGTTTCTGGTAATGCGGAGAAAATAATACCTCTTGCAAACATTTCTTTGTCTTCAACTATTGCACCTACAGATGATGATGCTGCAATACCTTGACCCATACCTGATCCTAATCCGGCGAAACCTATAGAAGCACCTACACCAATAGCGACTAGGCCTGCGTTAGTGTCTAAGCCGTTTCCACCGCCTAATAATCCTGAGAATACTAATAATAATATAGCGATTAAGAATCCGTATATAGCCTGAGTTTCTGGTAATGCGGAGAAAATAATACCTCTTGCAAACATGTCGTTATCTTCTGCAACAGCTCCTACAGATCCGGCTGCTGCCATACCTTGACCTAAACCGGAACCTAATCCAGCAAAACCAATAGCTACTCCAGCACCAATAGCTGCTAAAGCAGTACCTAAAGCAATTTCTACCATATTTAATTCACCTTTTTAATTATAATACTATTAAAGTTATATTTTTAATTTTTAATTTTTGTGAAAATTCTACTTGCTTTGAAAGCTTCGAATTTGTTTTTTCCACTCATGAAGAATTGTGAAAAGAATTCTACGTAGTTTAAACGTAGAGAGTTAATAAATGCACCTAATGTGTTGAATGCAAAGTTTGCGGCATGTCCGAAAATGAATACGAATATTGCTAGAATAAATCCAACGAATGGAATCATTTGTCCGCACATTTGAGTTAAGATGTTTACTGTCATTGCGATACCTCCTGTAGCTAAACATAAAGCTAGTAGACGTGCGTAAGACAGTATGTCTCCCATATATCCGAAGATATCCATAATTCCATATGCGCCATTAGCATATAATAGCATTCCAATACATGCTACGACCATAATGCCTCCGATTATATATCCTATTATGCCTATGGAAGGCATTAGGAAACCGAGTGCTAAGAATATAACGCCTATTTCTAATACGAACCAGCAGAGTTGTGATCCGATTGCTTCTTTGATATTACCATATCTGAAGTTGTCGATTGCTCCTAAAATAAAACCAATGTTGGTGTAGATAAGGCCTATAATGATAGCTATTATTAAAATTGTGTCTGGATGTACGAATGCTTCGATGGCTGGTATAACTGTTGGTAGGCGTATGCCCATCATTCTTTCGGGGAAGTCTCCGATAAAACCATTGGTGATTAATCCTAATATGATGGTCCATATTCCGCTCATGATTAGTATTTTACCAAAGGAATTCATGGATTTTCTTGTTTTACCCATTCCGCGTAGTAGTACTGCGCCTATTAAACATACGACAATTCCATAAACAGCGTCGGTTAAACAGAATCCAAAGAAAAATGGGAATAGTATTGCTACAAAAATGGTTGGATCTATTTCATTGTATCTTACTGGAGCATACATTCCTACAAGGAATTCGTATGGTTTTGCATAACCTGGATTATTTTGTAAAACAGGTACATTTTCATCATCTGTGCCTTCTACATCGAGTATTTCGAAAACACAGCAGCCATTTGAATTTTTTTCAACGATTTGTTCTACTTCTTTAACATTTTTTTCTGGCACCCATGCTTCTAACATGTATGTGTCTTTAGTTTTAACAAATGATGATAAAATTTCATTTTTGGCTTTTTCATTTTCTAATTGTTCTTTGAGAGCTAATATTTCATCATCCCATTGTTCTGCGATTTCTTTTAGTTCTGAATTAACAAAATGACGTTCAGATTCAATGGTTTGTAGTCTAGCGTTAAAATTAGATATTATTTGTTGAGGTGTTCCCTCGATATTTCCAATTTCTAGTTTCTCAAAGTCATATTTACGAAGAGTTGTATAAACTTCATCGTTAAATTCTTTTAAAGTTATAACGACGATAGTGGCTGTTTTTTTATCGTCATCAGGGACTATAAATATTTCTAATTCATCAGTCAGTTTACTTAAATCATTTTTAATTTCTGAAGAAGATTCAACTTCAATCCTACCAACGGTAATGGAAGTGTACTCTAAATCTTTTAAAAGCGCTAAATTTATATTTAAATTAGAAAGTTTATTAGCTAAACTTTTACTAGATTGCAGTTCACTCATTTCAGTGTCAAGTGCAGAAAGTTTTCCTTCAATTACTTTAGTTTTTGATTCAACATGATCTAAAGTATCTTCTGCTTTTTTAATGAAAGATTCGGTATCTAAATCTTCAATTTCTTTTGGAATTGGAATATCTGGACTAATCATTGACATTATTTTGTCTTTTAACCCATGGCCTTCTGATAATGAATTTCCTAATAAATCAGATATTCCACTAGTTTTCATTAATAATGAAGATAATTTACCTGTATATTGGGTTGATTTTGAAGGAGTTACTAAATCTGCTAATTCAGGATCGTGCTGAACGCTATCAGAAATGTCCATGATTTGTATAAGACCCTTCTCGTAAAGAGCGTTTACAGTTGGGGAAATATACTCCTCAAGGGTAACAATTTTGATTTTATGCATTCTAGCTGTCTTGAACATTTTCACTCACACTTATAAAATATTTTTGACAATAATTGAAGCAGCTTCATCTACATTTGCCATAGCTTTATTTTTTAAGGAATTTATATTTCCTTTACTGTCAGCTATGATAGATTTGGCTTTATTTTTAGCTTTATCTTCAGCATCAAAAACAGTTTTTTTAGCTTCTTGTGTAGCTTCATTTTTTGCTTTACTAATAGTAGTTTCAGCATCTTGTCTTGAATTATCAATCATTTCTTTTCCTTTGAAATCTGCATCAAGAACAAGTTGATCAGCTTCATCTTCAGCTTTTTTTATCATTGTGATAGCTTCTGATATCTCTGCCATAATTGATCACCATGGTATATGTAATTTTTATTTTGCTTTATATATATCTTTTACTATAAAGATTTTTAATTAAAAAAAAGAGCATATTAATTAATAAAATAACAAAATAAGATAAAAAAAGTAGGATAATTGAAATTTTTCTATTATCTATAGAAGAATTTCAATAAAGATGGCGGTAGTTTTTCTAAATATGCTAATATTGCAATTATTGCGATAATAAATCCAATGATGGTTAATAAGTAATTATAAGGAATGGCTAAAAACATGTATCCTACGATAGCGACAACTAATCCTTCAAGTAGTAGTAATGCTTTATTCCATTGTGGTTTGAAAATAACTACAATATATGCAATAGCTACTAAAATAAGGATAATTGTGGTGGCAATAGTGTTTTTTGTGATTATTTCATCTGTAAAAAAAGGGCATATGGCTAAATAAATTAATACTAATGCAAGTATTATTCCTAAAGTTTTAATATTTTTAATGGTTATCATTTTTTTTAAAAAATTCTCCTTTTTACTACTATTTTTTATGTTTATATTTTATGATTTTTATTTTATAAAATAGTATGTATAATACTATTTTTTTTATAATAGAAGTTTATAATATATTTTTATAGTTATGAATCGAGATGTATGGACAATAAATAATAAAAATTTCAAATTATTTTTAGATGCGTGTGTGGATAATGATATTGTTAGTGATAAGAAATTTAGTATAGGTTCAGATTTATGGACAAATGAGATTCCTTGTTTGGCTTTTAGTGATAGTGAAACTCAAAAACAATATGATCACTATGTATCGGATTTAATTAATTTATTTACAGAGCCCACTGTAGATGAAATATTTATAAATGCTAAAATTGGTGAAGAAAGTGAGTATTATAGAGAAGGTCTTTTTGAGTCTATTTTTATAAGAAAGATTGAAGAGTATGTTGTTGATGAAATTATAGAATAGTATTGGATTGTTCTAATATATCTTCAATATTTTCAAATTCTAATTTATCACCATTGTCTGCATGTGTTTGTGTTGTTACCAATACATGAGGTGATCTGAATAAATAGCTATAAGTGAAGTATGCTAGATTAACTAAAATTAGAGGGTAAAATATAAAAAGTGCGAAAAATAATACGCCTAATTGTATGACTGTATTACCATATCGTCTTTTTTTAAGTAATACAAAATTATTGCTTGTTTGGATTACTTTAAATTTGTTTTCTTGTAATTTTTCTGAAATTTCATCTACATTTTTTTTATTTTCTCCATGAATTATATGTATTTTCATATTTAATCTATGTAGGTTACAAATTCATCTAGTGATTTTCGAGTAGTGTCTCTAGGTTCTTTGTTTGCATATCCTAGTGGTGTGAATAAGATAGGGATTTGAGTATCTGAGAGTTTTAAAAATTCTGATGCTTTATCTGCTTTAAATGCTGCGATAAAACATGTGCCTAAACCTGCATCAGTAGCTGCAAGAATCATA
>CANQZY010000097.1 GCA_947628455.1 uncultured Methanobrevibacter sp. | reverse complement strand
ATCCACCACCCCAACCTTTAGATCCGAAACAAACCGCCTTTTTAACACTGCCAGTTACTTTAAAATTAAGAGCAGTTAAATAATAAACAATATCACCTAAACTTGGATATGGATTATTCATCATAGTGGGAGATCCGAAACAAACAACTTTAGAATCTAAAATATCAGTTACAACTTCACTTCTATCATCTTCATGCATAAAATACATTTTAACTTCAACATCTTCACTCATAAATCCTTCTGCAATAGCTTGAGCCATTTTAGGAGTGGAATGATGCATAGTATCATATACAAAAGTTACTTTATCTTTACATACTCCAGAAGACCATTCATTATATTTTTCAATAATAGTTTCAGGTTTAGTCCAAATTTGACCATGAGAAGGAGCAATCATTTTAACTTTTTCAAGCAATCCTAAATCTTCAATTTCTTTTAATTTATTTTTATACATCATTGAAGAAGGAGTGATTAGATTAGCATAGAACTTTTGAGCAGATTTCATTAAAACTTCTTCATCTACTTCATAATCATATCTTTCACTTAAACAAATATGTTGACCAAATGCATCATTAGAACATAAAATTCCATCTTCCATAATCATGGTAAACATGCTTTCTGGCCAGTGAAGCATTGGAGCTTCAACAAAAGCTAATGTTTTAGCGCCTAAATCTAATTGATCGCCAGTTTTTACAGTGTTAAAATTAAAATCTTTTAGGTAAGGTAAATGATTTTTTAAACCTTCAACTGCTTTACTAGAACAATAAACTTGGGCATTGTCAAATTTTTTAATAAATTCTACCAATGATCCAGTATGATCATTTTCTATATGATTTTGCACTATTATATCTATATTAAATTCTCTTTTTTCTTGTTTAAACGCATCTTTTATTCTGCCCCATAATTGAGCAGAAGTGCCTGGATAAACATTATCAATTAAAGCTACTTTGTTTTCACCAAATACTAAATAACAGTTGTATGTTGTTCCGTTTAATTTGTAACCATGATAATCTCTTAAATCCCAATCTAGCACGCCAACCCAATATACACCATCGGCTATTTTTAAAGCATCTGCTTTCATGTAATCACCATCTGTATTTTTTTATATTAAGTTCTATTTCTATTTTATAAAAAAGTTTTCTATGATTAAAAAAAGAAAATTTTTTTTTAAAAAAATATATATTGTATGATGTTTATAAAAGATTAATAAAAAAAAAATAATCATATATAAATGATTATTAATCAATTAAAGTTGATGAAAATGAGTTGTTATAAATATTGGGGAAAACTTGAAGAAATAGCTAATAAACTATCTAAATACAAAAATAAAGAAGAAATAGACAATACAGATATAGAAAAAATAATAAAAATACTTGATGAAGTAGAACTAATCGCACATGACAAAATAATAGATTTCAATTCAGCAAAACATATACTAGACGACAAAAAAATGAATAAAGTACTAAAATTAATAAGAAAATTCTACATATATGTTGGATCCAGACTAGAAACAGAAAACGCAATATCCATAATCGAATCAGAAAATCCTAAAGCAGAACTAGAAAAATTTCATTTTTATGAAAGATACACCGAACTTATAAACAACGAAAGCAGACTAGCTAATTTTAACAAAGACACAACATTCTTATTTCTAGGCAGCGGCCCTCTACCATTAACATTAATAATGTTTAATAAAATATTCCACTGCAAATGCATTGGAATAGAACAAAATGAAGATACAGCACTACTTTCAAGAGAAGTGCTTAAAAAACTAGAACTAGACCAAGAAATTAAAATAGAAATTGGTGATGAACGCAAAATAAAAGATCTCGATTATGACATATTAATGATAGCTGCATTCGCAGAACCCAAAGAAAGAGTATTCGCCAACGTATGGGAAACAGTAAACGAAAAAACAGCCGTAATATATAGAACATACAGCGGAATGAGAGCTATTCTCTACTCACCCGTAACAGAAAAAGACACACGAGGATTTGAAAAAGAAGTAATGCTACTACCACAAGGAAACTCAAACAATACCTCAGTCCTAATAAAAAAAATCCAATAAAAATTCTTAAAAAAAAAAGAAAGAAAAAAAAATATAAAAATATAAACCAATTTTATATTATATTATCATATTTTTTTTTTACATATCACATACACATTTATCACTGTAGGTGTAGAAAAATCTATATTGTTCATTTACCACAATAAATCTTTCAAAACAACCTCCAATAATATCACCAATTTTCAATAAATCAGGAACACCTAACTCACGTACATTATTAATACTTACATTAAAAACAACTTCATCACCATCAAAAGCATAGTCCAATACCATAGGTTGTTTATTATTATACGCATACTTTTGAATAATTTCTAAAATTTTTTCTTCTATCTCTTCATTAAATTTTACCATATCTCTCTGTCTCCTAAAAAAAAAACTATTATTATAATTGTTATTGTCACAACATATAATATAAATATATCTACAGAAATCATTTATACTATAAAAAATATATTAAGGATATTAGGGATGGGATTTTATTTTTATGTGTTATAATAATGGACCAATAGTCGATATAGATATTAATAATTTAAAAACTAAAAAGTATAGATGTTTAAATTGTGGAAATAAATTCAAAGGTCTAGGAAAAAAAATAATTTGTCCATCTTGTCAAAATAACAATATAAAAGAAGAGTGATAGTTTTACCCCTCTAAAAAAAAAGAAAATCTAACTAATAATAAATAATATTATATTCAAAAAAAAAAGAAGAATTTATAACTCCAAAATATAAAAAAAAAAGAAAAAAAGAAAAAAAAAATTTTAGTTTAAATGATTACAGATTACATTTATCAATTATTAGGTCAAAGCTTACTAACACTAATAATCATTATATTAATTTTAATAATTACCGCCTTATTTTTAGGAAAATATCTAATTAAAAAAGATATTGTTATTTTTCCAAGATTTATAATGGTAGTAATTGATTTATTTTATTCACCCATTAAAAAATTATGCAGAATATTTAATATAGATGATACCATTGTAGATGAAATTGGTGTTAATATAAGAAATAAGATTAACTATCCTAAATTTATCAACATACCTGCAAATAAAACTTTAATTTTTCTACCACACTGTCTTAGACACCGAGATTGCGAATCCCAACTTCAAAAAGATGGTTTAATTTGCAGTGAATGTGGAAAATGCGCAATAGGAATTATTAAAAAAAAGGCCGAACTTTTAGATTATAAACTTTATATTGTTCCCGGATCTAGTTTTGTTAAAAATATAGTTAAAAAAACCGACTTTGAAGCAGTTATTGGAATAGCTTGTTATGAAGATTTAAATCAAATAATGATGAGTTTATCAAAATTTTACCCACAAGGAGCTGTTTTAAATAAAACAGGATGCTTTGAAACTAAAGTAGATATAAAATCTGTCTTAAAAATTATTAACTCCAAAGTTGTAAATAACAAAGATGATGATTAATCATCATAATATTTAAAAAAATCTAATGACTCAGGAGATTGATCAAATTCTTCAATAAACAATTTTAAGTCATTTACAAATTCTTCTTTTCTTATTTTGGCTGTGGGAAATTGTGAGTAATCTTTTTTAATAGTTAAATCCATTACTATATCATCAGTCTCTAAAGTTAATTTAGGATAAATTTCATCTTCTAATTCAAACATTATTATCTTCCTAGTTGTTTATGTGCTCTTGCAAGATGACCTGCTGATAGAGCTGCGATTAATGATAATTCACCAGCTGAAACTGTAGCAGCAACTATCTCTGCAAATTCACGAGCTTTACCTTCACCAGAAACATTTAATATACCTAATGCTTCATTTGCAGTTTCTAGAGATGTGCCACCACCCACAGTAGCTATAGGCAAATCCGGAATATTAACTGAAAAATACAGATCACCATCCCTATTCTCTGCAGTTGTAATACCTAACGATCCTTCAACCACATGAGCAACATCCTGACCCGTAGCTAAAAAAATAGCAGCTATCATATTAGCATAATGAGCATTAAAAGCAGAACTTCCACTAACAGCAGAACCCAACAAATTCTTAGCCACATTCACCTCAACAATAGATTCCGCAGTAGTTTTTAATTTCTCACGAACAATATCCTCCGGAACTAAAATATCAGCCACCACACTTTTACCTCTACCTTCAATCAAATTCACAGCAGCCGCTTTCTTATCAACACAAGCATTACCACTTAAAGCAATATGAACAGCATCAGTCCGTTTAGTCATTTCCTCTAATACCTCCTCACATGCTATCGTAACCATATTCATACCCATACTATCACCAGTAGAAAAAACAAACCTAAGATAAACATAACAACCCACAAGAGTTATAGGATCTATTTTCAAAAGCTCACCATGAGAAGTAGTAGACTCTGCAATTTCTTTAATCTCATCAAAATTACTATTAAACCAATCCTTAAGATTTAAAGCCTCAATAGAAGATTTAGTTTTAATAACAGGAGCCCTAGTCATTATATCCGAAATAACACGAACATTAACCCCACCAGAAGAAGTTATTGTAGAAGAACCCCTATTAATAGAAGCAATAAGAGCACCCTCAGAAGTTGCAAGAGGCACCATAAC
>CANQZY010000096.1 GCA_947628455.1 uncultured Methanobrevibacter sp. | reverse complement strand
GCAGTTTTAGAAACCATTTCTGCAATAATTATACCAACAATATACCCATATTCCAATATATTGTTTAATCCTGCAATAGTTAAAAAGAATACTAAGATTGCTGATGTTACACCTGCTGCCCCTATCATTGAGTCTTTCATTATTGCTAATTTTTTATTAAAATTGCCCTGAACCATTACTCCATCAGACATATCCATTAAACCATCAATATGATTATAACCTGTAATTATCATTAAAAATGTATAAACAACAACAGAAGTAAATAAAATATTTAAATGGAATAAATCTAAACAAATTAAACTAACAAATAATGCAAGAATTCCAATAATTAAATGTAATATTGGCCAAATCCATGTTACTCTTGTCAAATCTTTTAATGAAGCATGAATATTAATTGGAATTATTGTAGAAAAAGTTAAAAGGCCTATTACAGATTTTATAAATGAGAAGTTATCCTCTTCAAAATAATTATCATCATTACTATCTTTCATATTTTTCATTCCTCGAATATTTTTGACATGCACCCTGCTATTAAACCAGCGAGAATATCATCTAACATTGGTCCTAAATCATGTATTATTCCTGGTTTATATTCATCATATCGTTTAAAATTAAAAATTGCTTTAGTTCCAGCAATTTGATTTGAAATAGCCAATCCTAAAACCTCATCACTATAAAAATATGCAGGATCATCACTAATATCTATTTCATGTAATCTACCATTGACTAAATCATCTTCAGTTCTAATAGCCGCCATCAAAAGAGCTATTACATTAATATTAGAAAGTGATTCTATAATTTGATTTTCCAACTTTTCTTTAAGCTCATTAGTTAGTGCTACACCTTCAAGCAATTCCATTCCTGCATCAACTAAATCTTTTATTTGAATATTTTCAGAAAGTAAATAATCAAGAATTCCGAAATTTAAATTTAATTTCTCAAGATTATCTTCTAAAGAACTTTTAAAATTTTCAGAAATTTCTAAAATAAATTCTTCAAAATTATCGTCTTCATATTGATTATTTATAATATCCACACTATTTTCATAGATATTTTCTTCTTCAAATGTTTCTTCAGGAACATTGGCAAGAACTGCTAAAAAATCATTTTTATTTAATATATTAGATATATGTGAAGGTAATCTTAACGATTCAAAAAATTTAACTTTAACTTTAATTAAAGTTTTATAGATCTTTAAAAGTATTTTTGGAGATAATATTCTATTAATATAAATAACATGTCCAATATCTATTCTTGCATTATTAAACCCTTTTTTATAACGAGCCGCTTTTAAATTATCTCTAAAATTATCAATTTCAAGGTCATTAGATATAAATGAAAATATCTCAACATTTTTAAAAATATTAATAAAATATTTAAAATTTGTTAATCCTTGAGCAATATAACTACCTTTAAAATTATTAAATACTTCAGCGTTCTGTGCTAATTTCTCAAATTTATAATCTTTTTTTAAAATATTAATATTTTCTATAATATCAATACCATCACTTACTTCAAAATCACTGAAGCTTAGAAAAAATTTAGAATTGTTAATACAAATTCCATTATCTTTTTCAATAATATTTAAAACTGAATTTGACATTTTAATAAAACTCCAACAATTAAAATATAATCAGTATTATCTTTACTTTTATTTATATATCTAAACTATTTAATTTTATATTAATAAATTCTTCAATTTATATTTATCATATAATAATTTATATATAAAAGCTTAATTAAAAAAATCATTTATATTAAATAAAAAACAATATTTAAACAAATTATCTAACGTAAAGATCTAAGAGTTATCTACAATAATATTTTTGAAAAATAAATATACAAATTAATCATTTTAAATAAGAGAAATAACATGACAATAATAATTGATCCTCAAAGTAGTGGTATATCTGGAAATATGATAATTGGAGCGTTAGTAGATTTAGGAGCATCATCTCAAGATCTTAAATTTATAATGGAAAAAACAGCTAATGAATTTGGAAAAGTAGAAGTTAACTTTTCAAATTTAAATAAGCATGGAATCAAAAGCTGTTATTGTGAAGTTAAAACAATTGAAAAAGGTGAAGTATTAAATTTTAATGACTTTATATCTAAAATTAAAAAATTAGATATTGATGACAAAATAAAAAAAAAATCTATTAATATTTTTACAAGAATTGGTGAAGCTGAAGCAAAAGTTCATGGGAGCTCCTTAGAAAAAGTGCATTTTCATGAAGTGGGATCTGCTGATGCTATAGCTGATGTTATTGGTTCAGTTTATGGGTATTATTCATTAAAATTAGACAAAGAAGAGATAATTGGACTCCCTATAGCTGTGGGAGGAGGTAACATAAAAACTGAACATGGGATTCTTCCTGTTCCTGTTCCTGCAGTTGTTGAAATATTAAAAGATAGTTATTGCATGGGTGGGCCCGTTAATAGTGAACTTGCAACACCAACAGGATGTGCAATATACATGGAATTTGTTGATGAAAAAAGGAAATTTATACCAACAATAACTATAAAAGAAAATGGATATGGAGCAGGAAAAAAAGATTTTAATTATCCTAATATTTTAAGAATAATTAAAACAATGGATCCTATGGAAAATAATGAAATAGATGTTATTGAAACAAATATTGATCATCTTACAGGGGAGGAATTAGGGTATCTCTTTAAAAAATTATTAGATAATGGTGCATCAGATGTATCTATAACTCCTATAATAATGAAAAAAAATAGACCTGGACATCTTTTAAAAGTAATATCTAAAAAAGAAAAAAGAGATGATTTAGTTAATTTAATTTTTGAAGAAACTGGTAGCTTAGGAATTAGAATAAATCCTAATATGCATAGAGGAATAGCTAGAAGGAGATTTATCAAAAAAAAAATTGAAATTAACGGTGAACAATTTGAAGTTACATTTAAAATAGCGCATGTTAATGGAAAAATTATTTCACAAAGACCTGAATATGAAGATATTAAAAAAATAGCATTAAAAACAAATATTCCCTTAAAAGATGTAATAACATATTGTAGGTGGGATTAATTGACTAAAAAAGCAATTGCGGTTCTTTCAGGAGGGCTTGATTCAACAATAGCTAGTTGTGTTTATGCGAAAGAATATGATATTCATTCAATAACATTTGATTATGGGCAAAAAAGTTCTAAACGCGAAATTAAAGCTAGCAAAGAAATATCTGCAAATATGGGTTTTAAACATTCAGTGATTAATTTAGAATGGCTTTCTAAAATTAGTAATTCTAGTTTAAATACAAATAAAGAAATTCCTACTTTAAATGAAGATCAATTAGATGATTTGAAAAAATGTAGTGAAACTGCAAGTAAAGTATGGGTTCCTGGAAGAAATCTTGTTTTTACAGCTATTGCAACATCATTTGCCGAAAGTGAAAATGCAGAAATAATTATCGTAGGATGGGATAAAGAAGAAGCTGTTACATTTCCTGATAACTCAAAAGAATTTCTTAAAAAATTTAATAATCTATTAAAAATAGGATCGCCTAAAGATATAGAGATTAAAGCCCCTTTAATTAATTTAAATAAATTAGAAATCGTTCAACTAGGAAAAAAAATAAATGCTCCAATGGAATTAAGTTATTCCTGCTATAAAGGTAATCAAAAACATTGTGGAGTATGTGAATCTTGTATAAGACGAAAAAGAGCGTTTAAACAAAGTAAAATAATTGATTTGACTAAATATGAAATTAATTAATTTATACTAATCATTGACTAAAAAATCTTTTATTGATTATTATTTGATTGTTACATGAAAATTTATTTAACTTTAAAAGCACAACTATTCCACATTAATATTTCATAAAAAATAAAATTATTTAAGATAATTTTATTCAATAACCATTAAAATATCACCAACACTTACAGCATCACCGGGCTCTATAAAAATTTCTTTTACAATACCATCTATATCAGATTGTATATCATTTTCCATTTTCATTGCTTCAATAACAGCAATTGTAGAACCTACTGAGACTCTATCCCCAACATTAACTGGAACTTTAACTACCATACCTTGCATTGATGAAGTTATTCCTCCTTCTACCGGGACAAATTCACCAGCATCCTGTTCTTCAATTTCCATAAATCCTGTAGGCATAATTTTAACTTCAAAGACATCTCCATCTACTTCAACATTATATTGAGTAGGGATAGATATCTCATTGCCTTCTTCAGGAATCTTAGAAACGGATTCAAGTTCTTCTTCAGTAGCTTCACCTTTAAGAAATTTAGGTGCAATAACCGGATATAATGCATAAGTTAATGCATCTTCATCATTTTTAACAAATCCTTTTTTTTCTCCTTCAGATTTATATTTATCAAATTCTGGTTCTAATAAATCTGCAGGTCTACAAGTTATTATTTCTTCATCACCAATAATTTTATCAGCTATATCTTTATTAATAGGTGCGGGAGGTTTTCCATAATTTCCTTTCATATACTCTTTAACTTCATTTGAGACTGTTTTATATCTTTCTCCCCCGAGAACATTCATTACAGCTTGAATACCAACAATTTGACTTGTTGGAGTTACAAGAGGAGGATATCCCATATCTTTTCTTACCCTCGGCATTTCCTCGAGAACATCTTTATACCTATCAAGAGCATTTTGT
>CANQZY010000095.1 GCA_947628455.1 uncultured Methanobrevibacter sp. | reverse complement strand
TTCATCAGTAAATCCTTTTCTACCTAACTCTGGATGTTCTTTAATGGCTCTTGCAAATGCCTTATCTGGTATTTCTATATTATCAAAACATAAAACATCTTTGTTTCTCCATACCCAACTTTGAGCCACTATATTTCCTTGTTCATCTTTTATAATAAATACACGACCATTTTTATCAACCATACTATGTTCCATACAAACTTCAGCACAATTATTTAATTCTTGACAACAATCAGTTAGAGTTCCAATAGCCATAGCTAGCGGATCATCTAGTCGTAGTATTTCATATGTATATCTTCCACTTGTTTTTTCAGCACTTCGTTCAATCCTAGGAATACTACTAAACGTTCTTTGTTTACCATAATTATATATCTGTTGTAATGTATTAAAATCTGCTTGACTATATCCTGCAATAGCTGATATTTCAGCAACACGTTCATTTCCGACATTAACAGAAGTAAATTGATTTGTTTGAACATAACTTATTGCTAATTCCCATGTTAAAGCTCTATTACTATTTATAGCTTTAATATCAGAAAATTGTTTCTGTACACTTGAAACATAGCTAACATACTCTGGATTTGCTAAAATCTCATCCATATTTGATAGTAAAAATTCTCTAAAATCAGGATCATATTTTAACTCAAATCCACCAAATAATTGATGTGCTTTATTCGGAGTTAAAAGAGGAGAATCTGGATACATCTCCATTATACTTCTAATTAACTGACTTGATTTTGGATAATTTTGAGGATTAATTGTTAAAGAATAAGTACCATCTGTGTTTTTTCTATATATTTGACTAAATAATTCCTTATCAGAATCAAATTGGAAACCTTCTTTAATCAATGTTTCCTCTAATTTTAAATATTCATCATATCCCTGTGTTGCACTAAAATGAGTACCAGATTGCCCACTATTTTTTAATGATGAAATACTTTCCATTATATGAGAATAATTTGCACTAACATTTCTAGGTAAATCAGTTAATAATTCTTGTAATTTTTTAAAACCTCTTTGATCTTGATCAAAAACGCCAAAAGAATATGCAAGTTTTAACATAGCATCTCTCGCTTCTGGAGTTTTAGAAAAACTTTGAATCCTCATCAAATTACTCCAATTTGATCCAGACGCTAAAAATTTATCTGCTTCCTCAATATTAAAATTTTGCATTACAACAAAGTCTGGAATAAATTTACCACCAGTTTTATCATACCAACTTTTCATTAAATCAACTTGATGTGCCCTCATCATTTCTATAACTGTTTTAGATTTATTAATTCCAAGTTTTATAGCTTTTTCTTCTCCGAACAATTCTATAAATTTAATTAAATCTGGTTTTAAATAATAATTTCTAAGTAATGAAGTTGTTATCGCTTTATCTTTCAAATATGGTAACCATTCTTTATGAGCTTGTAATACTGCAAAGGTTAAAGGATAATTATTATTATGATTATAAAAGTATTTTTTTAATTCATCTGGAGCATCATCACTTAAAAATAATTCAGGATGACTTTCCCTTAAAAAACTAGGTGCATCATCTGGTTGATAATCAATATTACCTAATTTAATTTCTCTAATTATTATATTTTCTATTCTTTGTGATACTTCTTCAACCGTTAAGTCATCTAAACTTTCATTACTAAAATCAATATATTTTCCATTTCTTATAGTAATATCTTTATTTAAATGTTGACATATTCCATTCAAATATCTACCATATACAGAACATAGTTGTAAAAAGCTTTCATTTCCAAATATTTCTAGTAGCTCTAAATCACTATATTGTTTATTACTTGTACGACCATAACCAGAGTTTAATATTATTCTACCATCATAATGATTACCATCTTTATTACCAAAAGCAATAAATAAGTTTTTATCTTTAAGAATCGATATTAAATCAGGATATTTTTTTATATCATCAAAATTTAACGTTCTACTATAAAATGCCTTAGTTAATCTTTCTCTCTCTTCTTGTGAAATACTAGTCAATCCATCAAAATTTACAAATATTTCTTGGTGTTCACTTACCATTTCTGGAACGCTAGATAAATAAGAATAATTCATTTTACCACTAATTATTTTTCTATAAATAGAGTTTCTCAGAGACATCTCTATAGCTTGTTCATTTTCAATTTCATTATGAATACTAGATATAGTAATATCAGAAAGAGCACCCCCATATTTAGATATTAACTTTAATAACTTTTCATTACCATATCTTGAAACATATTCATCTATAAAATTTACAGAACTAGGCATCATGTGACCTTGTTCATCTATTAATCCCGGTACATTTAATTTTATACTTGCCCTTATAGTATTTGATAACTTTTTTTTAACTAAATAAGATATATATTCCTTATGTTGAAATAAAAATTCTGGATCAATTCTATTTTTATAGTAAGCATCTTTCAATTCATCTGGAGCATTTAAGTCAATAAATATTTCTGGATGAGCATTTCTAAATTCTCCCTGAAGCCAATCATAATTTGGGAAATCTGTAAAAATACCTTTTTTTCTCATATCATCTAAACAATTGGCTAATTGATTTAAAAATTCTTCATAAGTTAAGCTACCATTTTTAAAATCTATCCCTAATTGCGCTAACAAACTTGGACTATGTTGACTAAAATACGAACTAAATGCCCTGAACATTTCTAAATCTTGCGACCATTCATAACCTTTATGAGTAAAAAAGCCTGTTTCTTGTTCGAATCTTTTGATATTTTTTATATTCAGTGTTTCTAAAACTCTTCTTTGATCGGTATCAAGCACAAAAACTGAATCATTATATTCCAATAATTCTTTTGAAGTGTTTAATTTATCTACAAATTTAAAATTCATAGATGATAACCAATCTGGAACATTAAAAATCGTTTGCCCTTCACGTACTATTCTAAAATCATCTGGCATACCATAATTTACAAAATAATCTTTAACAGCATCGCTAAAAGCGCTATCTAAATCTTTTCCTGCTTTTAGACTTAGAAAGTGGTCAAATTTATAGACTGCATTTTCTTGTACTATATGGGCAAATATATCAGGATGCTTTTCTAATAACTTTTGAAATTTTCCCATACCATAATTATCTCTAATAAATCTATGTATATATGTTTCATCCTCCATAAAATAATCTACCGGAATGTTTTTAAATACATCAGGATAATCAATTAAATCCTGCAGTTTTAATTGTTTATTAAAATATCTTTCCTTAACTTCATCTGGAATATTAGCGTCTAACAAAAATATATCTCGATTTTCTTTTATAAACATTTCTGGATATCTTTCTATTCTTATCCACGATTCAGAATTAGTAATTTGTTTCCTTGCAAAATCAAAGCAAATGTTCTTTAATTCTGAAATTGCAACAGTCTTAATTTTTTCTAAAAATTCATCTATTGATGGTGCATATTTACCCTTTTCTAAACCAAAATCAATACAACCATAATCCGATATCAGTTTACTAACAGCATCATATTCTTCTGGTGAATATTTATATAATTCAACTATTCTATCCAAACCAAGCATTTCTAATAATAACCTATCATATTCTTTATAATCAAAATGATATTTAAGATCAAATTGTTTTATTTGATCCAATTGTTGATTAGATAAAGATGCTAAATCTTTAATAGTTAAAATCCCACCATAATATTTTTCTTTAAATTCTTCGCTAAATATATCACTTAAAAATAATGATGGATTTGCTTTAACTGTTTCCTCGTCAAACTCCTTATAATTTAATGATCTTCCAAGTTTTTCTAAATTCCTAACATTACATCCTTTAAAGTTCCCATTTCCATC
Organism: uncultured Methanobrevibacter sp.; assembly: GCA_947628455.1. GTDB lineage: Archaea > Methanobacteriota > Methanobacteria > Methanobacteriales > Methanobacteriaceae > Methanocatella. The sequence continues at coordinate 842 of CANQZY010000095.1, read as the reverse complement.
ATATTCTATCAAACCAAAATCTATATTGGCCTTTGTTTTAGAAAAATCTGCCATATGATTTTCATCTGAAAGTATTACAAAACCTTCCCACGCTTCAAAGGGAATATCACTTAAATCATAACTCAGCAAATGATTTTGAATAGATAAATATCGCTCAGTAAATTGTTCTTCTATCTCATTTTCATTATAATTTTCATCATTTTCATGAAGTTCATCATATTCGTCATATTGCTTAATTAAGTCTGCTAGTTGATTTTTAATTTGTTCAAATTGTTCTAGGGACATTTTTTCAATCATATATAACACCATCTTTTCAACATTAATTATTTTTTATATTGCTAACAATTCTTAAACTATCATCAAGAATAATATTTTTAATAAAAGTACTCTTTTACTAGTTCATTAAATCGATCTAATAATACATTATTAGATATTTTTTCATTAAAGATCTTTTGTAATTCTAAATAATAATTTTTAAAATTATCATAACTATCCGTTTCAGTCACCAACGCATTTTTATCATTCTTTAAATATAAGTCATAATCTGAAACTAAATTTTGTAATTTATCAGCAACTTCGACTAATAAAACATTTTCATCTGCATTTTTTAATTGTGAAACAAAATTCGCTTTCCTTTCCGCATAATCTTTAATACTCTGATCTTCAGATAAAATACGGACACCATCAGCAATCTTTTTCCCATATTTATTTAGCAAGTCATCATAGGTATATTTGGTATCTTCAATAACATCATGAAGATATCCTATATAAACTGTATCTTCATCACAGGAGACATTTTTCAACATAATACCAACCATAATACTATGGAATACCATATCAAT
>CANQZY010000094.1 GCA_947628455.1 uncultured Methanobrevibacter sp. | reverse complement strand
TCTAAATTGAGGAGAACGACTAAAATAATCTTTTTTAGTATAAACTACGACATTGGCATCGTCATCTTCAACCTCAGGAGAATCATCTAAGATAAATTCTTTGTTGAAAGTTGGTAAATTCGTACTAACTGTATTTAAAGGATTATTAATTATAACCATAGTACCGACAATTATAATTTTTAAACCCATGATAAAAATTACGTCTCCATTACGAACTAAATAGTTTTCTTTAGTAACTAAAGCTCTACTAACAAATATATTAGTTTTTGTATTATCCATATTTGTAATATATACTTGACTACCACTAACTGTAATTTTAGCTTGTACTCCAGCTATTTGCATATTATTATAAACAATATTACAACTAGGGTCACTACCAATTAATATTTCATTTTTCCCCACCATGTCATAAAAAGGGAGTTCTTCAAAAACATTGGAACAAAAAATCGTAGTAATAGTGCTATCAATGGTATTTTTTAAAAAGTAAAAGGAGCTGTCTTTTAAATTACAACTATCAACTACTCTTCCTTGTTCATATAATTCAAAACCATCATTAGGGTGCATTAACCACTCTTCATTATCGACTGTTATGTTAGCTAAGTTTACTCTATCACTATCTTTATCATTATAGCTAAGCCAATAATTACCTTTTTTTTCAAGTGGCAAATTAAAAGTAATTAATTTGACACCACCTATTACTACGTAAATAATCATAGCAACCTCCAATTTATTCTTCTATTTTCTTTTAAATTATATCAAGTATTAAGAAATTTTTAAATATTTTTTTATTTACTTACATTGATTTTATTTTGGATTTCTCTTCCCATTCTTAGACTAAATATATCAGCCACTTGGCCTGAAGCATATTTCAAATCTAAAATTGCTTCACTTACCTCCGTTTGAGCTTGAGGTTTATTAAAGTCTTGCACTAAATTTAAAGCGTTTTCTAATAATTTAAGTTTTTCATTTGCCTCATCAACACTTATTGTTTCATTATCATTTAATTTTTTACGAGCTAAAGCATAAGCATTAAGTGATAAATAATTTATTTGCTCATATTGTTCATCTTTAATTAATTTAGCCTTTTTATATTCTAGACTACTATTACATAAATCTTTTTCATAGCTAGTTATAAAAGTAATAATAAACTCTTTTTCCTTTTCGTCTATTGGTTCTGTTATTTTATTAACTTCTCCTTCAATTTCTCTTTTTAATAATTTACTTAATTCCTCTTTTTCAGTTTCGGGAATATTATTTTGAAATTTATTAATAAGATTATTATAAATTTTTTCTATCATTTCATTTCTTACCATTTTTATCTCCTCTACCTTATCAAATTTATTAAATTGGTTGGTAACAAATCCAAAACTTTTTTTGCTTTTTGAAAATCTTCATAACTTGTACTTTGGTTAGCGATTACATTTGCAGATTTTGAAAGACCTTCAAATATAATTGATGAACATTCTTCTATTTCGGCGGCAGATAGTGAACTATTACTTAGTAAGTTTTTTAATACTCCCTTTAACTGATTGGCATCATGGCCGAAATAAATATCTCCTAAAACTTTAATTCCTCCTTGGCCTGCATAATATCCCTCATCCATATCAATTAATGTTGAAATAGATTTTATTGCTTTTACTATATCATCGTACCCAGAATTTCCAGGATTTGTTTCATTTAAACGTCCTGCTTCTTGGTTTAAATATTCTGTCAATCCTTCGTTTATTCCTCGAAATTTTCCATCTTTTGTCATTACACCTGAACCAATATTTGAATTTGTTGAAATAGCATGAAATTCTTCGTGCCTAACATCTGGTAAAAAACATCGGTTATCACAAGGTATTACATTTACATTTTTCCATCCATCTTTTGGAGATTTAATCGTTGTATTATAAGCAGCAAAATTTTCCCCAATTGTATTACCGAACTCTTCTTTACTTGCCAGTAAATATGTTCTACATTTTGTATCAGGCGTTCTTTCAATTTTGAATTTATATTTATTTACTAAATTCATTATATCACTATCTGACTGTTTCATTGTTTCACGAGTACTTAAGACATAAGGAAAAGTGTTTAAAATATCATCGTCATAGTATACAAAATCTGTTATTGAATCTGGTATATTATTTGGATTATAGAGCAGATTTAATCGATAGTTTAATAGTGTTTGTCTTTTTATTTGATAATCAACATAGTCCTCAATATTATTTTTTATATCGTCTAAAACAGATAAAGCATATTTTTGATCAACCTCTAATACATCTCCTGAATAGTGCACTACATTATTGCTCGAGTTAGTTAAATCTTTAATAAGTCCTTGTTTATAAAAACCTATTTCTTGACTATCTAAACCTGATTTTGATAAATATTGTTCAATATCTTGAGATACGTCTTCTATTTTGTCATATATTTGTCGTGCATTATTATTTATTCTAATATCAATATCGGTAAGATTTGTTCCTTTTTTATATCCATATTTTTCAAGATTATGACCATTTGTATCTAGTATATTGCCAAAATCATACTTTACATCATCGATTCCTTGCCCAAACTTAACACCAGTCAATGTCTCGCTAGATGAAGCATTTTTTCCTTTTAATTTTAAATCAATATCTTTACCATTAACTTCAATATCCGGCTTTATCTTAGTATTAGTTTCTATATCAACACTTTCTTTTCTCGAAAATAGTTTATTAGCTAAAACCGAAAAAGCCATATTAGCAAGTATACCTTTTGTTCCACCATAATCTTCATTAAATATCTCTTTAAAACTTCTACTTTCGGTTGGGGACAACATCTGTACTCCTGTTCTTGAGACTGGGTCTACTGCTGATAAGGCTAAATCGCCTTTTAATCCTACCTTTGCTCCGGCATACCACATTCCACCTTCTAATGCTCCTGCTAATGTTCCATGTAGTAAGGTCTTTCCATATTCTCCTAAATCACTCGTTGACCCTCCTAGATTTTGGAAATCTTTTTCGATTGTCTCTCCTCCGGCTGATGTTCCTGCTACTATTGCTCCAACAACAGGAGATGCAACAGCCGAAATTGCAATTAATCCTGCCATTTTTCCGAATCCTGCTATTGTATCAAATGCCTGACTATCATGTTTTAATAATGATTTTGAATCCAACCATTGTCCTCCTGTTGTATTATAAACAAAATCATATCCTTTATCTACCCAATCTGTACTTATAAAACTACTTGTCTTTTCACTTATAGCTTTTGATGCCTCTTCATGTCCTGTCCAACTTGCTACTCCAGATCCAACTGCTCCTCCTATGGCTACTCCCAAATCAAATACACCCTCAGCAATATTTAATCCACCTTTTATTCCTGCTGAAACTGAGTTTGCTATTGTTGCTTCGGTTCTTGTATAAAATTCGACCGGATCTGTAACAAATAGTACTGCTGCATCTTTTATTCCTGTTGCTATATCGCTTACTCCCTCTACTATGCTTTTTCCTTCGCCCTCTTGCCAGCCGCTATACTGTTTTCCATATGCTTTTTGAATTTCGGTTGCTATTTCTTCACCATATTTACTCTTTAATTCATTATAATCTATTTTTCCTTCTTTAAATGCTTCATATGCTGCTAATTTTAAATTATATTTTTCTAAATCTTTTATATAGGCATCATCATTTATTCCATCGGCATAGTCTTTTGGATCTGGTTTACTTCCTACTACCTGTTCTACTCCTATTTCGACTCCTGAATTTCTTATATATGCAGTTTCATTTCCTATGTAGTATGATATTTGGGAAGCTATAGAAGCATCAGTAGATTCTATTTGACTTCTTAAATTTGCTATTGTAGATTTAACTTCTGCCATTCTTGTTGACATTGATTCTATTATACTTTTTAAACTTTCTACTTCTCCACTTATATCTAAGTCGGCTGGCGGGTTTATTCCTGATAATATCCCTAAACATTCTGACTTAGCACTTTGCATTTCATTATTCATTTGATTAGCATAGGCTATTGCTTGCGCAAAGTTTGCTACATCGTATTTTATACTTCCCATGTTGATATCACCCTATTTTTTTATTTTTGTTTTTTTTCAATTAATTCTTTTAAATTAGCTTTAAATTGTATTTCTTCATCATTTTGATATCCCATAAAATATAATTTACTTATTTGATCATGATTAAACAATGCAACTTCTTTTGAATCAATTAATCCTTCTGGATACAAGCATCCACTATAATCATAGATTTTACTTTTATCTTCTGCTGAAGTTGAGCAAAAACCTATTATCATCAATTTTTTCGTTGCGTCTTTAAGTAATACTACTGTGCCTATTGGCAAATATTTATCATACATATTATTATTCTCCTTTATTCTTTATCCTCCAAAATTATGTATTTCTGGTATAGTTGGAAAAGTTGGTGCGGGACCATATATTCCTAAGTCCTGTGGATATGAATCTAACCGATTTTCGTATAATGTCCTTATCTGCTCGGCTTCCTGTTTCTTCTGGTTTCCTTCTTGATTTTTTCGCGAACAATATTCTTGAATTTTTGAAACTATAGCTTCTACTCCGCCATCTACATTTCCTTTAATGCTAACAGAGTCGCTTGAAACATTTATACCAACTGGTGTACCATCTATAGATAAACCACTTTGTAATGCGCTTCCTACTGATCCCATTGTCGCACATGCTCCCTCTATTATTCCTGGGATAGGTCTTACTTGGGAAGCACAACTATTAGCTTGATCAATTTTGGCATTTATTTCATTTATCTCATAAATTTTAGCATTAGCTTGATTAAC
>CANQZY010000093.1 GCA_947628455.1 uncultured Methanobrevibacter sp. | reverse complement strand
TAATGAAAATTTAAATGAAGAACTTTTGAAAATACATCAATATTGTGTTGCATGTGCAAGTTCGGTGGGGCAAATGGGTGCTATTGAAGCTTTAAAAGGACCTCAGGATTCTGTGAAAAGTATGGTCAATGAGTTTGAAAGAAGAAGAGATTTGATTACTTCACGCTTAATTGATATGGGTTATAAAACCATAATTCCCGAAGGTGCTTTTTATGTTTATCCGGAAATTGAAAATCCGATAGAATTTGTGAAAAAAGCATCTGATGCAGGGGTTATTACTGTTCCTGGTTTGCCATTTGGTTTGAATGGAAATAAACATGTGCGTATGTCATATGCTAATTCTTATGAGAATATAAAAAAAGCAATGGATATACTGGAAAATCTTAATTATTAGAATATTAAAAAAAAGAATTATAAACGCCGGGAACGGGATTTGAACCCGTGTGATCCAAGGGATCATCGGATTAGCAGTCCGACGCCGTACCAGGCTGGGCCATCCCGACATGTTTTTTTTTATTAGTAGATATGATTTATTTTATTTTTTATTAAATATAAATTTATCGAATTTTATAGAAAAAAATTATATTTTTTTTAAATAGCATATCTAAAAGTGGACCGATCTCAAAATCATAGGTGATCTAAAAGTCCAACTCCATTCCGTTAATCTACAAGCATTAATTGTTATAAGTAGAGCTGCTCCCTTCCGGGCCTGACACGTTCCTTAATTAAGGATAATTAATTTTTATCCTACAATAAAAATCTTATCTCCATTAATCCTGTAGGACGAAGTTTCTATATTGTTCTTTTAGGCCTATAACCTATTAAAAGGCCGCCTTTTAGATTTCGACTGCACCAAAGGGGGTATGTGCTAACAGAGGACCCCTAACCCTCCAGTCTAGCTATTATTTATTATCTATCTTTGATATTATATAAATATTTTTATTAGAAAAATAAAAAAAAACTAATTAAATAATCATATTATTAATAAAAAAAAAAATAAAATTACAATACAACTAAAAAAAAAACTTTTTTTTTATAAAATATGTTTAATAATATCACCATCAGAAATTATTCCCACAATTTCACCACCTTCCACAACTGGAAGTTGATTTAATATATCCTCTCCAGGCATACTTTCTGTCATAACTTTAAGAGCATGATTAATAGTATCTTCCGGTGAGACAGAAAAAACATTTTTAACCATTATACTTCCTACTTGTGTGCCTAATTCATATTTATCCAGAATTAAATTATGGCCTAAATCTGTAGCTGTTATAATACCTACAATTTTATTATCACTAATTACTGGCATTGCACTTATTTTATGCTTCATTAATTTCTCAAAGGCATACACTACATCCATATCTGGAGTTGTTGTTATTACATCCTTAGTCATTATTTCTTTTACTTTATTGCTTAACATTATTTACTTGTCCCCTTACATCTTTCTACAATATCATCTATCATTAAATCAATAGTGTTAATAACATCAACATTATTAATAATATGGGAATCATATTTTTCTGCCTGTTTTATCATAAAATTTTGAGTTTTACGAATAGCTTCAAAATTATCTAAATAAGTTTGTAGAGATCTTTTTACCCATGGTTGTCTGCATCTGGAATAGAATCTTCCTTTATGAATTTCAGAATTTTCAACAATTAATGTAAATTCAATGATATTATCTTTTTTCATTAGCTCTTCTTTAATAAATCCGGGGACAATATGAACCCCTTCAATAATGATAGAAATACCTTCTTTTAGGGATCTTTCAATTATAGCTTCAATTCCAACAGTGACTACGTCAACATGATTAATAAATCCTTCAATAATAGGGTCTTTTCTGATGGTGGGAGTTCTAATACTCTCATAAGCATTGAAACTAGATTTATGTATTACAGGGCTTAAATCTTTAGAAATAATTTTTCGCATGACTTCTCTGATCATGTCTGTACTGATTAAATTTTTAATACCTAATCTATTAGCTAGTTCAAATGCCATGGAAGAGGTGCCTACTCCGGAAGCTCCGCCAATTAAGATTATTAAAGGTTCATTAGTTTTTCTAATAGTTCTCCATTTAATATATTTATTGACAAAAGCAGGATATTGATCGTTTAAAAAATCAATGACTAGATTGGTTAAATCTTCAATAGTAATAATATTAATTTCTTTTTTAATTAGATATAATTCTATATCTGTAGCTATCCTGTATGCTTCTTCAGATCCTATATCTGCTATATTAAGAGAACGGGCTAAAATACCTTTAGAAAAAGGTTCTTCATATTCCTTATCATCTACTTTACCTTTAACATGTATCATAAAAATTCACATTAACTTTATAAAATCATGATGATTATTTTAATATATAATATTAAATAAAATTTGTTATTTAATATTATTTTTTTAAACAAAAAAAAATAATAAAAAGTTAACTATCTTTTTTTTATTTAAATTCGAGAGTATCTGTTAGATTTATAACCAATTATAGTAGATATTAAAGCAATAATTATAAATAATGTGCAAATGCCACAGGTGATTTGAGAACTTAGTATGACTAAAGCATAATTAGAAGGATTTATAGAAACATTTCCCATAATTATAGAAAAAATAACTGTAAATAAAGCTAAACTTATAGTTTTACCAATATATTTACTTGCTGCAACTGAAGCAGAAGCTGTTGAATTCTCTTTTGATGGGACCGAACTCATAATAACTTTAGTATTAGGTGATGCAAACAGACCATAACCTATACCATAAAATATCATGGCTAAAATAATATAATTTAATGAAGATGTTTTATTCATAAAAGTTATCATAATAGTGCAAATCAATACCATCATTAAACCTATCATGGATATTAATTGTGGATTTTTTTTATCAGAGACTCTTCCTGATAAAATAGCTGAAAAAGTCATGATTAATGGAGCTATTATTAAAAGAGTGCCTGAAAGTTGTGAGCTAAATCCATTAATATATTGAAAATGATAATTTAAAACATATGTTAATACATAAATTCCTATATAACTAGTTAATGATGCAATATTAGAAGTTGCAAAATTAGTATTTTTAAATAATCTTAAGTTAAAAGTAGGATATTTTTGTTTTAAAGACCATTTAATATAAAATAGTGTGATAATTATTCCTATTATAATAAGAATAATCCCTTGTATTTGATTTAAAATAGTAAATCCATACATTAAAATTAAAATAGCTAAACTACTAAAAATTAACCCTACTACATCAATAGGTTCATTATTAACTGTAATCCAATTCTGATGAATTTTAAAAAAAATTAAAAATATTGCAACTATTAAAAATGGAATTTGAATATAAAAAATTGTTTGCCAACCATAGTGTGAAGATAAAAAACCTCCTAAAAATGGAGCTATCGTAAGACCAATATAAAAAGTTGATAAATTAATACCTAATGCTAAACCTCTAATTTTATCAGGGACTGCTTTTACAATAATTGCTGTTCCTGAAACATATAAAAATGCCGCTCCTAATCCTTCAATAGCTCTTGAAGCAATAATTATCGCTGATGAATTAGCTAAAGGTGAAAAAATTGAACCTGCCAAAAATATGATTGTTCCTATCAATAATGAATTTTTTAAACCATATTTTTTAGAGAAAAATCCGCAAGGAATGGAAAAAACAGCTATAACCAGCAAATAAACTAAAGAAATCCAATTCTGCAAAATATCATCCATATAAAAATATTTAGCCATTATTGGAAGCGCAATAGAAATAGCTGAAGAAACATACGCAACAAAAAAAGTTGTAATTGAAGTAATAATAATTGCATATATGTACAAATGTTTATTATCCATTCAATTCCTCAAAAAAAAAATAAATATTTATTCTTTTAAATCTACTAACTCCACATGATAATCAGATTTATCCATAATCGTAACTAAAATCGCACCATTATCTTTTAACATCCCCGGATTAGCAACAATAGTATCATCAATTTCATCAATTGATTTAGCTTCATGTATATGTCCACAAATATTAATTTCTGGTCGAAATTCCTGAATAACTTTTAATATTGATTGACTTCCCACATGTTCACCATTCATAACTAAATCAGCTTTAGTATTATAAGGAGGCGCATGTGTAAGTAAAATTTTAATTTTAGGAATTTTATAATTATTAATATAATCATATTCAGTTAACAATTCATAAATATCCCTATAAATTACATCATCATCAATTTCTCCAGGAGTATCAAAGGGTGTAGGATTAGAACCACCATATCCTATTAATACAATATCATCATCATATTTTACAATATTTTTATGTAAACAAAATGCACCACTTTCATTAATTGCATTACATATTCCATTAGGATCACAATTTCCAGGTAATGCTATAACCTCACATCCACAATCGATTATATTTTGAACAAAATCATCAACAAATTCTAAAGGCCCGAAATTAGTAATATCTCCAGATACAAGAACTAAATCTATATCATTATTTTTTAAATATTTATATAAATTTTTATTATCCTCACCATGTACATCTGAAATTGCCAAAATTTTCATTTTCTATCACTTTATAAAAATTATTTAAATATATTTTATAATTTAAGATATTATATATAATTTATTTAGAAAAAAAAATAAAATTATTCAAAAAAGAATGGGGCCATTTCTTGTAATCCCTTTTGAACATCAGTTTTATCACCATATAATGCAACAGTTAAATCATCATCAAATTCAATGAGAATACCATTCCATTCAGCTATTTCTTGCACTCTTTCTTCTGCTAAGGGATTTTTTAAATTTATTCTTCCACTAGACATTCCCGGAGGAGTATTTATTAAAAATTTAGATCTAGATTGAGGCATCTTAAAAACATCTTCACCTTTATTAGATCGTTTTAATAAATCCAACCATTCATTTGCATATTCTTCACTAACACAATCCTCTGCCATAGAGATTAATACTTCTTGAACCTAATTAAGCGAAACATCTGCTTTGGAC
>CANQZY010000092.1 GCA_947628455.1 uncultured Methanobrevibacter sp. | reverse complement strand
TTCTTCATATTTAGCTATAAACATATGCCCCTCAGGTTTCACATCAACCCAATAATCATTCACCTTTAATATTTTAGGATCATGCAAAGTCGCACCCTCAGCAGTGAAAATATCACTATCACTTTTAGCAGTAACTTTTATTAATGAACCATAACCATTATCATCCGCTTTCCTACCTTCAGTTATACTTATACCCCTCTCTTTAGCAACTATCGGAGCATTCACAGCATTAACCGGAGAACTTAAAAATGGATTAACAACACCTTGAAGTATACTTCTAGTTAAAAGCTCTACATTATCTATTTCAGCTATATCCCCACTATAAACAATTTCAATTTCTTTAATCTTACCATTTACAGCCTGAGATATAAAACTACCTAATTTATCCCCCAGTTCCATATAAGGAATTAATTTCTTATAAGTATTATTATCAATACGAGGCAAATTTAAAACATTTTGAGGAGTGCCTCCTTTAGCTAATTCTATAATTTCATCAGCCACAATAATAGCAGCATCTCTTTGGGCCTCTGTAGTAGATGCAGCAATATGCGGTGTTAAAATAATATTATCAAGCTCAAATAACTCAGAATCCTCCACAGGAGGCTCCAATTCATAAACATCCAAAGCAGCCCCACCAATCACATTATCTGACAGCGCTTTATAAAGAGCCTCCTCATCAATAATACCCCCTCTAGAACAATTAGCTATAAAAGCATTATCCTTCATTAATTTAAATTCATTATCAGAAATTAAATGTTTAGTTTCAGGAGTAAGAGGAACATGAATTGTGATAAAATCCGCATTTTTAAGAACAGTTTCTAAATCAGTTAAAACAACACCCATTTGATCAGCCACTTCTTTAGGCAGATACGGATCATAAACAATAGCATTCATTTCAAACGCTTTACACCTAGTTACTACTTGAGAACCAATCCTACCCATCCCAATAACACCTATAGTCTTATTCCTAAGCTCTGTGCCCATAAATTTTTTCTTCTCCCATTTACCTTCCTTAACAGATTTATCCGCTATGGATAATTTACGCGCAAGACTAAGTAATAATCCCATAGTATGCTCAGCCACAGTAATAGATGTTGATTCAGGAGAATTCACAACCATAATCCCCTTCTCAGTAGCCGCATCTAAATCAATATTATCAACACCCACACCAGCCCTAGCAATAATCTTTAAATTATCTGCTTTATCAATAATTTCTTTATCTAATTTTGTCCTACTTCTCACAACTATACCATCATATTTATGAATACTATTTAATAACTCATCACGAGTAATAGATGTATCCACAACAACATCAGCAACTTCTTTTAAATTATCTATTCCCTTTTCATTAATTGCATCAGCAATAAGTATTTTCATTATTTCACCATTTCCCTTATTTATCAACTAAAAGATAAATAAAGATAATATATGGTTAAACTTTTATATTTTTTTATATATATAATTTAATAATCAAAAAAAAAACTAATAGGATAATAATAATATGGTATCAATAGATTATTTTCCAATTGTAACATCAAATGAAATTCCAGGATATGAAATTTTAGAAACTAAAGGTTTTGTATATGGATTAACCATCGTAAATAAAGAATTTGAAGACCAAATAACTACAGATGTTAGATCCATATTTGACGGTGAAACTAAAAAATATATAAAAATATTCGAAGAAAGCAGAGACAAATCACTAGGACGAATGATCAATAATGCTAAAAAAATGAATGCAAATGCAATCATATCCACCAAATTCGATTCTAACAATATTTCTAACAATATGCAAGAAATACTAGCATACGGAACAGCAGTTCTAGCAGAAAAAAAATAACCATTCCCTCTATGGGGTGATTTAATATTTTCAATAATAATTTAAACTACAAAAATAAAGAAATTCCAAAAACCATACTAGGAAGCGCACCTTTCATTGGCGAACCTTTTTTTGGCCATAGATCAAGATTATATCAGTTAGATTTACATAAAAACCCTGAAAATATTTCTAAAATAATCACTACTGCATATGATCAAGGCATTAGAGCCATTAATCTAGTTAATGATGAAAACTTATTAAAAGCATACAACCTAGCTTATAACCAAGGCTGTGAAATGAAAGTAATCGCCACCATCGGAAAATCCGAAATTGACTACATGATGCCCAATTACAATCTAGCTAAAAAAACAGATTGGAAAAAAGACATCGAACTTTTTTCAAACTACAACACACCCATCATGCTCATCGATGAATTCATTGTCGATGCATACGATTGGAATTTAACTTCAGAAATTCTAAAAACAATCAATCAAACCAATAGTTGCTCAGGACTAATCACATCATTCCCCTGCAAAACAACAAACCTAATCAAAAATAACCTAAATCTAGACCTATTCGACTTCTACATGATCCCCCTAAACAAATTAGCATATATGATGGACATCCCTTCATTTTTACCCCATGAAAGAGAATCATTTAAAAACAACATAACCCAATTAAATAAAAAAATCATATCCTCCAGAACTCTTGCTGCAGGCATACAAACACCCCAAGAAGCTTTCCATTTCCTAAAAACTTTAGATTACATCGACCTATTAACCATAGGAATAGCAACCACCCAAGAAGCCAAACAAGATTTCGAACTCTTATTTTCACTATAAAAAAAAGAACACTAAAATATATAATCTAAATATCCTCACCATCAATCACATCATACCTATCAAATGGCACTATTTTATAATTTTCCATATCCCGATTCAAACCATCCAAACCATTTTTTAAATCCCGAATATTCTCAAAAGATAATTCTTTTTGAGTAAGCTTTAAATATCTCTTCTCATCTATCTCACAATATTTACAATCAAAATTACAACACCTATATTTCTCTTCACAACCATATCCTTCCATATCAGGATCACTCCCAATCACAATATCTTTAAGAATATTCGCACTTCGAACATCTGGTGCAAACATACAAATCTTTTGAGAAAACCCACAAATCCCTATCGCCTTTTGACCTTTAAAATTACAAACCCATTTTAAAGGATAATATTTTAAACCTTCAATTTTTAAATTTTCCATTATCTCAATATTCCCCTTTTTTTATATATTTTATTCTTTTCTTTCTTTTATTAATTTTAATAATTCAGATGAATGTTCAAATTCTTCTAACTCCCATGATTTCACTACAGGAATATCACCAATAGAATTATTAAACTTTTCATTATTAACTATAAATACAGTATCTGATGAAGTTATTAATGACAAATCTTTTAATGTTATAGCCATTTTATTCAAAGTTTTAGATGTTCTATTCTTTTCTATATTCGCCAATAATGGAGCAGACTCCTCATTTTCTATTTTCGCCGCAGCATCAAAAGGACTTTTCATTGTAGGCAACACCCCATAACCTAACTTAGACAAAATCTCCGTATCTTCATCAGGCAAATTATAATTAACAGCATTAGACCCATCATTAAATGGTTTTAACAAATCAATATCCAATGTAATCTGCGTATTCAATGCTTCTTCAAGCAACATCGCAGTCTCAATATTCACATTCACTAAATTATTCTCATATTTATACATAGTCGCCCTAGATACATGAGCAATATCCGCCAAATCCTTTAAAGACAACGAATACTCTTCCCTATACTGCTTCAACAAACTACTATCAATCTTTAAAAAATACCCCCCTCTACTAGCCATAATCTGAGGATTCTCCTTATTTAAAATAATATTCTTAAATGTATTAAAATTAATAGCAGGAATATCATACCTCTCATAAATCACACCATCTTCTAATTTACCATTCCTAGACCTCTCACCAATTATAATAGGCGATGCTAAAAAAATATTAGAAAGCTGTTTCATCTCTTCAATATTAGTTTTATTCACACCATCAATATTCACAAAAGCTTTTAAAATAAGAATCAACAATTTCCTACGAGCCACAATATCAAATGACCCCTGATCATAAATATCAGAAGTTTCAAATCCTTCAGATTTTAAAAAAGCATTAATTTTTTGTATAATTTCATTTCTATTTCGCATCTCTAAACCTAAATTAAATATAAATCCAACATAAAAAAAAATATTTTATCTCTTATATAACACTAAAATTTAATTATTTTCTTAATATATAAATAATATGCGTTAAAATATAAACCGTTTAATAAAAAAAAATAAGATTAAACATTAAACAAACCATCCAAAATTTAAAAAAAAATAAGAGTTTTAAAAAAAATGTAAATAACAATTATCTAATTAATAATAATTCTCTTTTTATTTTAGTGCTAATTTAATATCTTCTGCTTTCACGGTTTTTCTACCTGCATGATGAGCATATTCATTTGCTTTTTTAGAAATTTCTTCACCATAGTCAGATAACGCTTCTCTTAATGCTGTTTCAGCACCAGAAGAAACCCTTGCAGCTCCAGCATTTTTTATTATACGTGCAATAGGTGCAATCGGTAATTTATCCATATATAATAACCTCCTTTTTATTTTTCTAATATAAACATCTACAATTAATTATATTTAAATATTGCTCTTTTTAAATTAAAAAAAATAAAAAACAAACTAAAAAATAGAACCATTTTACCATAAATACTCCACAAAAAAATAACAAAACCTAAAAAAAAATTTAATATATTTTTCCCATAAAAAAAATGCATTTAATCTATAAAAATATAAAGTTCCATTTCACATAAAAAAAACAGAGAATATTTTTTCCCTTTTAGAAATCCCATTTCCTCAAAAAAGAGTATCTTATTTAGAAAATAGTTTAAATCTCTTTTTTATTTTTTTATTTAGCTTTTAACTAATGTATAAATAATATCCAGTTAAAATAACTACATTTCATTTTATATCTAAATTTATTAATTACATCATACATTTCATGCTTTTTTCCGAAGTGATCTCATAATCTTTTTTAATATTTTGGGAGTGGAATAATTTTAGATATGTAATTTGAATAATTTATGATTTTCCTTCTTTATTCTCCAATTTAGCTTTATTTACCCCCCCCCCAGGATATTTTAAATA
>CANQZY010000091.1 GCA_947628455.1 uncultured Methanobrevibacter sp. | reverse complement strand
CCTATGAACATCAACATTATTCAAAACAACCCAACTCTCCACATCACACTCAGGAGTATTCCACAACGGCTTAATTCTCGGAACCAACTTAGGATGAATAACATCCAACTTAGGACCAAACTTAGAAAACTTAATCACATCCCCACGAGCAAAACTCATCAAAAAAGACTGAACCTCATCATCCAAATTATGACCTGTAGCCATCTTATCCGCACCCAACTCAAACGAAGTTCTATTTAAAATACTCCTTCTAAAAACACCACAAGGAATACAAGGACTTTTAAAATAACCACAAACATCATCTAAATTAAAATCCCAAAAATCCTCAAAAGACCTTTCCACCAAATCCACACCCAATTTTTCAGCATTTTTAATCGCAGATCTAACACCATAACTCCTATAACCCTCAATACCCTCATCCACAGAAATAGCAATCAAATCAAAATCAACCATTTGCTGATATCTCTTAAGAGCATACAACGTCAAAACACTATCCTTCCCACCAGATAACGCTACAGCAATCAAATCACCATCTTCCACTAACTCATAATCCGATATCAAATTATTAATCCTCAAAAACATATTCCGATTAAAATCCCTATCACAAACTACCATACATATATAATTTAATACCCTATAACATAAATACTTATAATAAAACCACAAAAATCTACACTACTAAAACACCACCACCTTTCCTCCTCTTTCCTCTAAAACTACAAACTAAACAGAAAAAAAAACCTAGAAAAAACTACAACCACATATATACTCTAAAACATAAAAAAAAGCAACTATATTATAAAAACAAAAATCTCCAGAGCATACACAATCATGCCCCATTGACAAAAAACAATACTACACCCAAAAAAAACCTGGAAAAAAAAAATATAAAATAAAAAAAAAAATTTTTTTTATACTACAATCCTTTTTTTTATTTAATACAATAATGAATGATCTCTTGGATGATCATCTTTTTTAATACCCGAATCATCCAACTCACGTATAGACTTCTCCACATCAGCCAATAAACTATTCACCATACTCCTACCGAAATTCTCTTTTACAACAATACGTAAAACCTCCACATTTTCAGCATTAGCAGGCAAAGTATATGCAGGAATAATCCAACCTTTAGCCCTCAACAAATCAGACAACTGATAAACACTATACTTCTCATCAATCAACTTAAGCGTAATTATCGGAAATTCCAATGACTTATTAATCAACTCAAACTTACCTGTAGCAACAAGACAATCAGCCAAATACTTAGTATTCTTCATAAGATTTCTCATAATATTTGTATAACCCTCACGACCCAAACGTAAAAAATTATAATACTGAGCTATAACAGAATAACTCCCTTTAGAAAAATTCAATGAATAATTCGGCATCTCACCACCAAGATAATTCACATTAAACACCAATTTCTCAGGTATATCCTTCTTCTCCTTCATTATAAGCCATCCAATACCTGGATAAACCAAACCATATTTATGACCAGACACATTTATAGACTTCACCTGCTCTAACCTAAAATCCCACTCCAAATCAGGATATATAAACGGCACTATAAAACCACCACTTGCAGCATCCACATGAATAGGAATATCCCATCCCTTAGACCGTTTAATTTTCAAAAGTTCATCATTTATCTCTTTTATAGGATCCATCTGACCAGTATAAGTTGTTCCAATAACAGCACCCACACAAATAGTATTCTCATCAACATTCTCAGCAATTTTTTCAGCACTAACCGTATAATCATCCACCTCAAACGGTATTAACCTCAACTCCACATCAAAATAAAGCGCAAACTTCTCCCACACAGTATGAACATCAGCACCCATCACAATATTAGGACTATCCACAGACTTACCCTCACGCTCACGTCTTTCCTTCCAAGCCCACTTATGAGCAAGCAAACCCAACATTATAGCCTCAGAAGAACCCACAGTAGCAGTTCCCACAGAATCAGAACCCTCCGGAGAATTAAACAAACGAGCCAAAATATTAACACACTTCTCCTGAATCTTATAAGTCTCAGGATACTCATCAATATCAATAAAATTCTTACCCAAATTCTCATCAATCAACTTAATCGCATCATCATCCATCCAAGTAGTAACAAAACTAGCCAAATTCAACGCAGGAGTACCATCCAAATCCAACTCCTGATGAATTATCTCATAAGCAGCCTCCGAAGGCATACCACCCTTCGGAAGCGAATACTTAGGAACATCCTCTAAAAAAAACCTAGACGCAAAAACAGTATCCAAAAAAGTATCCTCTTTATCCATATCCCTCAAAGATTTCTTCTCACTCATCATACAAACACAACCCTCATACTACAAACCATTTTACACCAAAAAAAATCAATCAATACTATCCGAAGCTTCCCTAACAGCATCCACAATCAAATCCAAATCCTCACGAGTCAAAGACGGATGCACAGGCAAAGAAATAACCGTATCCGCAGCCCTCTCAGCCAACGGAGAATAACCTTTAAAACCCAACTTCTTATAAACCGGCTGATCATAAAGCGGAATAGGATAATGAACACCAGTACCAATACCCCTATCAGTCAACACCTCAACCCAATCATCCCTACTACCTTTATCAACTCTAATCGTATACTGATGATAAACATGCTTTCTATCATCAGACACATAAGGCACAACAACACCATCCACATCCTTCAACGCACTACTCAAATATTCAGCATTTTCAATCCTCTTATCATTAAACTCATCAATCCTATCCAATTGCGCAAGACCAATCGCAGCCTCAATATCAGTCATACGAAAATTATACCCAATCTCATCATGAATATACTTCACATCAGACCCATGATCCCTAAACATCCTAGCCCTATCCGCCAAACTTTCATCATTAGTAGTAATCATACCACCCTCACTAGTCATCATATTCTTAGTAGGATAAAAACTAAAACAAGCCATATCACCCATACTACCCACCTTCTCATCCTTATATGTCGCACCATGAGCCTGGGCAGCATCCTCAATCACCATCAAATCATATCTTCTAGCTATTTCCCTAATCTCATCCATATCCGCAGATTGACCAAAAAGCTGCACCGGCAAAATTGCCTTAGTCTTATCCGTAATCAAATCTTCAATAGTCAAAGGATCAATATTATAAGTATTAAGATCAATATCAGCAAAAACAGGAGTAGCCCCACAATAAACAATCGCATTTCCACTAGCAATAAAAGTAAAAGGACTTGTAATCACCTCATCACCCAAACCTACACCAGCCGCAAGCAACGCAACATGCAAAGCCGCGGTCCCCGAATTAGTAGCAACACCATACTTAGCACCAACCCAACTCGCAAACTTCTCCTCAAACTCAACCACCTTAGGCCCCTGCGCTACCATTCCAGACTCTAAAACTTCAACAACATTTTCAATTTCTCTCTCACCAATTATAGGCTTAGCAATAGGAACTTTAATAACCACAATACATTATCAACCCAAAAAAAATATAATAAATCAATATTTATATATAAGATTAATAATATTTAAAATATATTATAAAAACCCACAAAAAAAGATATAAAAACAAAATTCACAAAGTGATCATCAAAATGAATAAAACAACAAAAAAAAATACAACCAACTACACCCTCCTAACCATAAAAGAAGGAACAACAAAAATACAAATACCACAATTCAACAAAGTCTCATCAAAAGCACCAGTATTCTACAACCCCCAAATGGAACTAAACAGAGACATATCCATACTAGCACTACAAACATTCCAAAAAAAAGAAAACCGCGAACTAAACATATGCGACCTATTCGGCGGAAGCGGAATCAGAGCAATAAGATATAAAAACGAAATACAAGGCATAAAAAACGCAACCATAAACGACATAAACCCCACCGCAAACCAATTCGAAAAAATAAACATAAAACTAAACAACCTAAAAAACATAAACACAACACAAAAAGAAGCAAACACACTCCTAAGAGAAAACAAAGGCAAATTCGACATAATAGACATCGACCCATTCGGAACACCCTCACCATTCATCGACTCAGCAGGATACTCCGCACGAAAAAACTCACTAATATGCATAACCGCAACAGACACATCAGCACTCTGCGGAACATACAAAGAACCATGCATCAGAAAATACAACGCCAAACCATACAAAAGCGAATACTGCCACGAAACAGGAATAAGAATACTAGCAGGATACATAGCACTCACACTAGCCAAATACAAAAAACACATCAACATCCAACTATCACACAGCACCCAACACTACATGAGACTATACATCGAAACACAAAAAGGATCACAATCAACAGACCAATCACTAAAAAAAATCGGATACATATCACACTGCCCCCACTGCCTCTACCGCAAAACCACATACGGACTAGCAAACAACACACCACACACATGCCCCGAATGCCAAACAAAACTAACACACGCAGGACCACTATGGCTAGGAAAAATACAAAACAAAAAATTCATAAAACAAATGATAAAAGAAACCAAAAACAAAAAACTAAACACAAAAAAAGAATCAACCAAACTACTACAAACCTGCCTAAACGAAGCCGAAAGCGAGCCCACATTCTACGACATACACACACTCTGCAAAAACCTAAAAATAAGCGCACCAAAACTAGACCTAATAATAGAAAACATAAAAAAACAAGGACACACCGTACAAAAAACACACTTCCAACCACTAGGAATAAAAACAAAAATGCCAATATCACAAATAAAAAAAACAATAATCCAACTAACCAAATAAAAAAAAAACCCCTAAAAAAAAGAAATAAAAACCCCATTATCCCATCAACACCCACCACCTAAAAAAAAAAACAAAAATATAATAGAAGAAGAAAAAAAAAATCTCTTCTTCCCAAAAAAATATATATACTTTTAAAATATTTATTTTATGCTCCTAACACTGTAATAGTATTAGAATTACTTTCCATACCACCATTAACACCAGCAGAAGCAGTTATAATATAACTACCCGGCAATAAGTTAATGGATAGTCTTGCATCACCATTAGCATCAGTAAATTTATGATATATTTTACCGTTGATGTTAAAGGTTATTTCTTGGTTGGCGTAAGGGTTGCCTTGGCTGTCTAGTAGGTGTGCGGTGTATGATCCTGCTTGACCATAAACTTTAGTTAAATCATTACCTGATAAAACAGGTAGTACTTTAACAGTATTACCTACAGTTTGACCTGTGAGTGTGTTGTTGGTTGTTATGGTGTAATCACCAGGGTTTAAATTAATATTTAAAGTAGCTATACCATTAGCATCAGTCAT
>CANQZY010000090.1 GCA_947628455.1 uncultured Methanobrevibacter sp. | reverse complement strand
CCCTTTTTTACTCTTAGAGAATGCAAAATTATGCACCCCATAAAACTAGTACCCTGTAATGCAGATAAATTCTAGAACACAGGCTAAAACTGCAAATATCCCATGGTTGACCCCAATATTATATTTGATTCCCTTGCATTTTTAATAAATTAATTTATATATTTGCATTGTAATAATTAATAAATATTAAACCCATTAAAACCTTATAACTATGGTAATTTCAAACAAAAGAACTTTAACTTATATCGAGAATAACTCGATTGCAAACAACCTAAAGGGTAGAGAAGACATTGATTATGAACCTTATATCTCAGATATATGGGATCAAATCAAAGGACTGCACACTAAAGATGGTCAGTCCTTAATCACTAAAATTAAATCTAGGGCAATATTCTATCATGAAATGGATTCGATAAGTATTTGGCACTTTCTATATGGGGTAACAGTAGGATATGACCAAAAAAGAGAAATAATCAAAGAAGCAATGGATCTTCTGGACCAAGTAGACTGGGGGACAGAAGATAACCAAGAAGATTCAGTAACCATTGAAAACAGTGGGGTATCACAAATATTAGTAACCATCAGATTCAAATTTTAATCACTATGAATTGGGACATAATTAGTCAGATCAATAATTCGTTTATCACCAGTAATTTGAACTTTCTTATAAGTGATGACCATATAGAGAAAGTAAAAAATATTCTGACTCAGGTAGATGACAGAGCTGAGAAACTAGAGATACCTAATAATAACGTTAAACCCATAGGTGTTTTTGAAACAGCTAACTATCAGAAATATGAAGAAGATGAAGAATCATTGGTAATAAAACACAGTTATATATTTCAGATTGACTTCCCTTACAAGTGGGAAAAGGTCATAAGGAAAATGAAACAAAATCTGATAGATAAATACGATGAAGAATATCTAATCCTGATATCTCAATCTCTACCCAAAACCAGAGCTAAAGAAATCCTAACTAAATTAATAAACCATGTTATCCCATAACAACCTCCAAGACTCTCTAGAATACCTATCTAGACATTTACAGAAATATTCTAGAGAAGAATTATCCACCGCTCTATCTGAAGCCCAGATCCGATTCCCATTCAACCTAAACCGCAACGAACTAATAAACCTAATAATAAACAGATTACTATCACTCCAATCTCCAGCTTCAATAAATCAAATCACATTCGACCTGATACAAGAAAACTATTCACTAAAATCCTTAACCCATCACCTCAAACTAATTAAATAATTAAGAAGGTACCTGAAAAAATAAATCCACAGGTACCTTCACCTGTGAATAATAATCCCCACAAAAAACACAAAATAAACCTGAATATTAAAAAATCACATTCACCCAATAAAAACCCTAATAATATATAAATAATAATAACCATTACTTTATTACCCTTTTCTTTATATACTTTTTTCCCCTATAAAAGTATTAAAAAATGGAATTGAGAAAATGTGGTAGATTGATGGGTAGACTATATGAAAAATGAGCTAACAGATTTGCCGAGATTTTTCGGCACCTAAGGCCCTTAGAGATGCTATGGTTTCTCTATAGCGAAGAGCGTTTTGTGGACGTGTAGCTATATTTTTTGAAGGCCCTAAATTTGAAATTTTTATCGCTCAACGGACATATGGTAAACATATCAAAACTAGTACTCTCTCAAAAAGGCCCAAAAAGCGTACCCCCCCCCTTGGACATATCAAAACTGAGAGTTCAATTTTTCCGAAAGTGATGCCTCAGGCAGCCTTTTTTATCACTTTTTAGACTCGGAAACATCAAAAAAACCAAAAAGCTCATTTTACATATGCCTTGCCCAATACACTACCCTTAAAACTTAGTTTTATTCTTCATTTTTGAGGCTGATTTTGAGGTGCCTCAAATTGCCTCAAATTTCACCTAAATTGGGCTACAAAGGCCCTAAATTTTTCGGTGCCTAAGGCCTTTTTAAGGCAAATTTTTTCGGTTAAGGTAATGTGGGTGGGCCCTTATTCTAGAGTAAATTTAATTATGGGCTAAGAGAATAATTAAATTTTATGTTTAATTACACTAGAGGGAGTTAAAATTAAAAATAAGGGGTATTTTAGGGGTAAGGAAAAAGAAGGTATTAAATTTAGGATTAAGGCATCTACAATGGGCAAATAAATTTTTGGGCCTTAGGTATAATTTTAAGGTTGGCCTTGATTTTAATTTTTAAGGTGAGCCTTAAATTTTGGTTTTATGGATTGGGACCTTAAAATTTAACTCTCAAGGTACCTCAAGGATTAAAATTTGGGAATTGCATTCTAGAGTGTTAAATTTATAAAGTGAAACTGTTTTTTTAGGTTGTATATAATAAATTTACTAGAGATAGTTAAAAGGTGCCTCTAATGAGCCGAAATTTTATATTTTGCATATTAAATTAAATTTATTATATTTGCAATATAAAAATAATGCAAAATATGCACCTAAAAACCAATTAAAACCAAAACACTATGGAAGACAAGAAACAACAAATTTACTCTGCACTCATGAAATGCCAGGGTATTAATGGCCGAATCCAAACAATTATCGAATACCATTATGATCAGGCCCTTCGGGAAATCCAGGCCGAGGTAGCCGATTTCGAAAAACGGGAAGGGTTGCCCATTTTCGAAAACATAATTGGAGAATTCGAAGAAAACTGGGGCTGGGACTTTACCAACTGGGATACCCAGGACGAAAAGAATGAATCCTTTGCTAGACAAATTTCAGGACTTAAAAACTAAAATACCATGAAAACAAAACAAATTGAACTCTATTTCAATCTCTACGATGCTTTGCTAGAGTCTGCAAAGAGACAAATTACCGAAAACGTAGAAGAACTGGATTCCGAGGTTCTAGAAACCGAACTAGAAAAAATATCCTTGGAATTCGAGGATGGGGGCTATGCCTACACTGACCAAGATTCAGGTAACCTTTACCATGCCAATTATTATGCCAATGCCTATATTTCCTACGAGGGCAATAATCCTAAAATCAAGGAGGCAATCCTATTTTTCGAAGAAGACCAGGAATAAATCCATAATAACCCAATTACCAATCAAGAGGTACCTTTTTTAAGGGTACCTCTTTTTATTCAGCTATATGAACCTAAGAACCAAAAAGTTGCTATTCGCTTATAGACTCAGCGCTTATAATATAATACATATAAACCCTATCGACAATGGGAACTTTTTTATAAGCGTATAGGGGCCTTAGGAGTAATTCTGTGTTTAGAAGTGTGGGCTATAATTCTGCCGATCTTTGAGGTATATATTAAGGTAAGGTTGGTATGTGGGCCTTAACTATTTTTATCCTCAATTAAGGTAGGCCCACCCTATTATATATATTATATAATATTAGCGGACAACGCAGGCCAACGGAAAAAGGCAAAAGGCCTGTGGGTATTCAGGATCGGGGGGTATGTGGGCCGACAGGGCCGAAAACCCATCGACAACGCACCCAGCCCTCAGAGCGAAAACTCACATTGCAATTATACTATATAATTATACATTTGATTTACTTATACTTATACATTATTTATATAAAAAATATTTATACAAAAAAAAAGTATAAAAATATTTGGAAATTGTAAAAAGTCGTTATATCTTTGTGTCAACAAAAGAGGGAAAAAGATTAGTTAAATAAATCGGAAAAATCTAATCTAATTTCCATAATAATAATAAAAACAAAATTTTTCCGTAAAATTATTATGAAAAACGAAATTTTTGAAATTGGAAAATCGGTACTTTTGTCAAGTGCAGGGAATCGGAAAAGTATTTACAAATCTGAAATTTTTTCCGAATGTAAAACAGACCGTGAAAAAAAATCTATGCGGATTCGTTTACGTAGGGAAAGGGATAAATATTTGTCTGCTTTTCTTCAATACCAAAAAAATCCCACCAAATTATCCGAACTTAAAAAAGTCTGGAAAGAATACGCAAATAAAGTTTATACAGATATAAACATAATTTGCGATAATAACACTTCATCCGAAAGTATCGAATTAATCAAAAAATTTGTTGCTTATATGGAGAAATAAAAGGGCAAAAAAGGGAAAGGGATTCAATCCCTTTCCCCACCTAAAAAATCAAAAAATAACCACTTAAAAACATCAAAAAATGAAAGCAACAATAAAGGAAATAAACAAAGTCATAAAAAGTCATTTTGCCAATTATTTGGCCAAAAAAAATGGAATGTTTCATATATCAAAATGCAGACCAATATATATTATTTAATATTGCTTTGCATGAAAAATTTGCCAAAAAAAGAGGAGAAGAAATACAAATTATTGTAAGGGATTCAACAAGCAAAGAAATAATACAAAAAACGGATTTATTTACGTTTCTATGTACTGAATGTGAAGAAAATCAAATCTTTTATTAAAATTTTTATAAATAAGGGGATGTATTTTGTCCCCTATTTTTATTTTTTTAATAATTGGATTTGGGATACCGTTCTCCCCTCCCACTGCGAGGACTCTAACCGAACACTAGTAATGGGCCACTTCTACAGCTACACCAATAAGTCTCTATAGTAATGGGCTCTCCACACATCCCACAACCACACAAGGACACAAAGGAACACAGAAAAAGGTCGGAACCCCAATTAGCTCTGACCCTTAAAAATTTATACAACCCTATCCTTATTCAGGCAGTAATGGGCATGCCTTTCCCTTTATTCCAGTAATCAAAGAATATATTTCCCTGAATTCCCCTATTCCAATAAAGGAAATGCACTAGAAATATACCTATATAAACAAAACAAAAGATGAAACTACAACCACTGCAAACCAAATCAAGGATAACCAACCCTTTTCAAGGATTAGGTAAATTAAGCTAACCGAAACCGAAGCTATAAAGGTTGCTAATACAAATACTACGATAATATCATATTTTTCATTTGGTATGGTAATCCAGACATTGGTTCTTTTTAATTTGGTAACCTCATACCAAATATTGAAATCTACCTCTTGGGATTTTATGGTATTACCCTTTTTATAGATTAGCTCGGGTTTACCGCAATCATTTCTAATTATATCCACCACTTCAACTAGAGCTTCATTTCCCTTGATTGCTTCTCTTGCGAAAGGTCTGGCAAGAAGTAAACCACAGATTAATAAAAAGGCTATGCAAATAGATAGCCTTGATTTTGGTGGTAGTTTTTTCATATCTCGAAATATATTTTTATGGTTGTTGCATACTGGTTTACCCTCCTTTGCTTTCTCTAAATTAAAAGGTCTCATGGTTTTGTGGTCTGATTGTTATTTCAATTTGTTTTACCTGTAGAGGCATTAATTTGGTTTCTTTTGCCATCCTCATTTCCTTACA
>CANQZY010000089.1 GCA_947628455.1 uncultured Methanobrevibacter sp. | reverse complement strand
ATTTGACCTTGATGAGTTTCATTTAAATATTTAAGTAATTGATTTTTAGAATAGAAATTTAGTGATTGATTAGAAAGAATATAATCAATAATATTATCATCTTTGCATTGAAAATATTCAGTGTATGGAAAATTAACACCGTAATTTAATGAACCAAAACGTTTAAATATTGGTCTTAATAATTGAGTATATTGTTTTTGTGAAAGTGTACCATAATAATTATTAATATCATCAATTGTTTTTAGAGAAAAATATTTTTTATGTTGATTAATAACATTATTAAGTTGTTTTATCTGATTTTCAATCTCTAAATATTTATAATTGAAAAAATAGATATCGTTATTTGCTTTACACTTTTTTACATAATTCATATATTGTTGATAAGATTTTGATTTTTTAATATTATTTAATTTATGCAACCACTCATTAGCTTTATATAAGGGAATATTATTATCAATCTTAAAACTTTGATGAGCTTTTGTTTCATTTATTATTTTATTTAAATTCCCTACTAATGCGTTGTAAGGAATATTTTGAATAATTGCACGAGCATTATTATGTCTTGTAATAATATTTGGATTTTTAGTTAATATGTATTGTTCAATATGATTAATACCTTGATCTTTATATTTATCCTCAATACTGTTAATAGCATATAAAACTTGAGAACTATGTTTAAAAACATCATGTTTATACGCAAATTCTTGATTGTTTTCTATATTTGATATTTCTAAGTTACTTGTTTTATTTAAAGCTTGAGCAAATATATCAGCCATATTGGCTAACCATTCCTTACCTAGAAGATTATTAATTAAGTCTGTAGCTACAAAATAAGTATCAGGATTAGCTTTATAGGCAAAATAATCAGCAAATTGTTCTTTTATACTTATGTCTTCTTTATCAAAATAACTTGAATCATGCCCTCTTAAATCATATTTACCATATAAATCAATATAAGGATTGTTTCCAGAATAAACACTATCAATTATTCCACAAATTAAGTCATATATCTGAGCTTCATGGTCAAACTGTCTTTGAGATTCAAATGTTTCTTGAAAAATATTATTAAAATTTTCTTCTGGATGAGTAGCAAGATATTGTTGAGTTTGCTGTATCGCTTTATTTTTTAAGCTTTCTATATAATTACCTGCTTGAATTAAAAAATTATTAACAGTTTGTCTATTTTGATTTAAATTATTTATTATTTGTTCATTATAATCATTAAAATTACTATCTATAGCCACATCAGCTATAAAATGTCCTAATTCATGAGATGTTGTTTCAGTTGTTGTATAAAGAGTATTATTTAAATTAATCAGTAAGTCATTTATTTTTAATGAATCACTACTACTTTCGCTTAATTTTAAATTGTAATTTTGATTTAAAATATTTAAAGTATTATTTAGTATTTTTTTAGTTTCTTCATCACCAAATTCATATATATTATCAATAGTTTCTTTTAATCTTTTTAAACCTGTATAATCAGATTGCTCTGAAATATTATTTAATAATGATAAAGCATCATCATAATCTGTTGTCTGAGTATTACTTAATGAATTTAGTGTAACAGTTGGTCCATTTAATATACCAGCCGTTATCATTCCATAAATAGCACTCTTTAATGCATTTTTATTTACTTCTTCTATCGTTGTTTGGTTATTTAAAATTCCTGCTTGTAATAATGCATCTATATATTCTTGCGTTCCTTCTTCTATTCCTTCATTTACCATTGCTCTTCCAAATGTTTTTAATGATGTTACATTTACTTCACTTAATCCTGGAATTCCTCCTATTACTTTTTCTAATGAGGCCTCTGATAATCCACTTAATACTCCATATAATATCGCCTTATCTTTATCATTTCCTTCTACCATTGCATTATGATAACTATTTCCTCCTGCTGATACTCCCATCGTTACTATTCCTATATTCGGTAATCCTATACTTGTTGTTGCTATCCCTATTGCTATGCTTGGTGCCATATTCCCTATACTTTGACTTATTTCATAATTGTTTTCTAAAAATAATCCATCATATTCTCCATTCATTAAACTTTCTAGTATATACATCTTTTCATATTCTTCTGCACTATATTTCCTATTTTCTTCCCCAAACAGGGCCTCTACACTATACTTTATTCCACTTATAAAACTTTCTACTCCACCTTCTAATCCTTTACTACTTACTTTTAGATGATTGGCTATTGCTCCCATTATATCGTCTTCATTTGCTAATGTTTCCATAAATTCTTCGGCTCTTTTTTGACCCTCACATTTATTTACTTCTTCTTCTATTGCTTTAAAGCATTCTAATGCTGCTTGTTCTCCTTTTGTTTCTTTTTCATAGTAATAGATTTTTACTAGTTCGGGATTCTCACTCATTATTTCTTCTAATCTTTTCTCTGCTTCATATATTTCTATACTATTTCCTATTTTTTCTCTTGATGGACTTGGTCTATCACTATTGGCTGCCCATACTCCCTGATTCTTCTCTGCTGTTTTCTTTATTTCTTCTCTTAATTTTTCTTCATCAAATTCATAATTGGCATATCCTTCTGTATTTACTAATAACAAATATGGTGCTTTCTCCATCTCTTTTTCTATCTCATTTATTGCTGCTTCTATTATTATTTTATCATTCTCTATTTCCCTTTTTTGTTCCATTAGCTCTTCTTGGTAGCTTTCATCATATATCTCTGTTTTATTTTCGGCTAGGGCTTCTTCATATGTCATCCCTGCCATCTCTGCTATTGCCTTTTTTACTTCCAACTCTCTTTTTTCTACATCAGCTAACGCATCTTTATAAAATTGTAGTTGTTCATTTAATACCTCTGTATACTCTGAAACTATCTGTCCATATTCATCATCACTATATATTGTTGCTATATCATGATTATCTTCTATGCTTTTGTTTTCTCCACTTACTGTTGTCTTTATTGCTATATCACTATTTTTTATCCCTGTTTCTTTTTTTTCATTCCCTGTTGCATTCCCTATATTTATATTATTTGTATTTGGTCCACCATTTAATCCTTGATTACTTCCATTTTGAGTTGTTCCCATCATTCTTGATTGTAGTTCTTCTCCACTATTGGCTCTTGCTTCTTCTTCACTTTTTGCTGGTTCTTTTACTTGACTACCTATTGGTCTAGTATTTGTATCATTACTTATTGATTGACTATTTATTGATTTTTGTTCTTTATTTGAATAGGAGTTATTACTTATGTTTGTTCTTTGTCCACTTAATCCAAAGTCTTCTTCTCTTATACTATTTTGGCCTATATTATTACCTTGATTAATGTTTTTTTCATATGATTGACTATATATATTGTTATTTTCGTTTGAATTTATAGTTGTTTTTGAATCTATATCAAAAAACACTTCTTCTGTTGTAGTTTGACTAGATTCCCTTGCCAATGTTTTTGGCTCTTGTAATCCTCCATGATTTGCTGCATTTTGTTTTGCCATTTCTACATCTGCATTATTTACAGCATCGCTAATCATATTATCTAGTGAAACTTTTCCTCCTATTTTGATATTAATCTTTGGTACTTTAGTTGCCATAGCTTTCCTCCTATTATAATTATTATAAAGTTCTACATATTTTTTTTCAAGTGCTCCATCTCTTGCTGTAAATATCTTCATTATTTACTATGTTCAAGTAATTGAGTTTTGTTTCACAAAAAAACTCTCATCATATAGATGAAAGCTTTTTAGTGACTTATCCTTCATTTCCGGCATTATTAAATGCATTTGCTGTTTCTGTTCCAATTTCACCATATTTATCTACTGCTGCTGTTATTTGAGATTGTAAATTATTGTCTCTTTCTATTAAGAAGCCAAATATTTTACTTACTGCTTTATTTACAGCATCAAAACAATTGGTTACTGCTTGCGCTTGATCATGTCCTAAGAATGCTGTTTCTGCATTTAATTTTTGTGCTTCTTCGCTTAATGATGTTTCTATATCAGTTCTTACTTCTCCTAATTTATCTGCTACACCTCGCGCTCCTTCTTCACGGATTCCTATATTACCTTGTTCGTCTTTCGCTTTTATTTCTTCAATACTTATGTCAATATTTATTTCCCCTACTCGCTCTAAGGTAACTTGATCTCCTCCTACATTTTCTGCCCAATTGTTTCCTGTACTCTCAATAGAAGCAATAAAAGAATCAAATGCTTCTGCTATTGTTGCTCCTGTTTGTTTTACAGTTTCTGCAAAGGCTGTAAAGAAATCTACTGCTTCTTGTGCATACCATTCTGTAGATATTGGTTGGATAATTCCATTCTCCACTTTTTCTTTAATTGTTGTTGCTATATTCTCTGATGATTTTTTTACTTCTGGACCTAAATTAGTCACTTCTTCAGGATTATATCCTGTCATATCAGCATTACTTGCCATTTTTTTCCTTCCTTTCTTTCTTAGCACTTCTATGCTAACTTTAATATACTACATATTTTCTTTATTGTTAATATTTATTTTTGAAATTTTATATCCTTTTTACACCACTTGCCCTGGACTTATTAGTACTATTTTTTTAATTTTTAACAATATTTAATTTATCTTTATTAGCTAAAATTATCTTTTCATTTGTTCATTGCTTTGTAGTTTGCCTAAAATTTCATAGTTATCCAACGTTTCTCCCGTTGGATTTTTTAATTGCAAAGATTTTTCTATTGCATAATAATTTTCTAAATTACCTGACAAAAACTCTTCCGTAAATTTAGGAGTTTTTCGTATTTCCTTCAACATTTCATCTACCATGTTTATATATTCTATAATTTCTTCAGCACTATATAATTTTTGACCGCTATTAGCTATTAAATATTCATATTCCATTATTTTTTACCCTCCCTATTATTTTACTATTTTGGCTGAAATAATTACCTGACCAGTATTAGGATCATAAGTAACACCATCAATCCTAAAATAAGAATTACGATCAATAATGTATTCATATTCAAAATCAGCTTTAAAATATTCAGACACGTCATTTACATATATTCCTTTTGTGCCAATAGGAGCTTTAATAATCCAAAGAACTGGTCTATTATTAAAAGACGTTTTTTTTGAAACTCCTGTACTCATAAAGGTCTCACACTTTACTGTTTTTCCTACATATGGTAAAAGGTCATAATAGCTCGATACATTCCAAGCTTTCCATAGGTCTAGTAACCAAAAGTCATCCCCTCTATATAATATCATATTATCCTTAGTTCCACCACTTTTAACAATAGCACTATCTATACCTTGGATAATATTATCTAATCTAATTCGATCTTTAATTCTAAAATCATTATGTATTTGTTTTTTGGGATCAGTTAAATAACGTAATATAAAGCCATTGCCCGATGTATATTCGTATATACTTAATACTTCATTAACAGTCA
>CANQZY010000088.1 GCA_947628455.1 uncultured Methanobrevibacter sp. | reverse complement strand
AATTATTGGAACAGGGTATGTGGGTCTTGTAACAGGAAGTTGTTTTGCAGAGATGGGAAATACTGTGTATTGTGTGGATAATGATGTTTGTAAGATTAATGATTTGCGAAAAAATATTTTACCGATATATGAGCCGCAGCTTCAAGTATTAGTGGAGAATAATCAGAAAAAAAAGCAGTTAATATTTACAGATGATCTTAGAAATGCTTTAGATAATAGTGATGTGATTTTTATTGCTGTGGGTACTCCTATGGATGATGATGGGAGTGTGGATTTAACATATGTTAATAATGTGGCTAAAGAGATTGGTGAGACTATTGTGAATGATAGTTTGATAGTGGTTAAGTCTACGGTGCCTGTGGGAACTTGTTTTAAAATTAAAGAGTGTATTGAGAAAGAGATTGGTAAAAGAGATGGTGTTGATGTGGAAATAGAGATAGCTAGTAATCCTGAATTTTTAAAAGAAGGTAGTGCTGTTAATGATTGTATACATCCTGATAGAGTTATTATTGGAGCTGAGAGAAATGAGGTTTTTAGTATTTTGAAAAAATTATATTCTCCTTTTATTGTTAACCATGATAGGTTTATTTTAATGGATATTAAAAGTTCGGAGTTGACTAAATATGCTTCTAATGCTATGTTGGCGACAAAAATTTCTTTTATAAATGAGATTGCGAATATTTGTGAGGTTACAGGTGCTAATATAAAAAATGTGAGATTAGGTATGGGTAGTGATAAAAGAATTGGATATGATTTTATTTATGCGGGATGTGGATATGGTGGTAGTTGTTTTCCTAAAGATATTAAAGGTTTAATAAATACCTCACTGGAGAATAATTATACTCCGCAGATACTTTTAAATGTGAATAAAGTAAATGAAAAACAAAAAATGGTGATTGTGGATAAAATAATCAAACGATTGGGTGAAAATTTAAAAGATTTTACTTTTGGTGTGTGGGGATTATCATTTAAACCTGAAACTGATGATATACGATCTGCTCCCTCAATAAAAATAATAAAAGAAATATTGAAAAGGGATGGTAAGATAAAAGCATATGATCCTCAAGCAATGGAAAATTTTAAAAAAGAGATGGGTGATAGGAATATTGAATATTATGATTCTAAATATGATGTTTTAAATGATGTGGATGGTTTGATATTGATCACTGAATGGAAAGAATTTAGAACATTGGATTTAGATGAATTATCTCGCAGAATGAAACAGAAAATCATTTTTGATGGTAGAAATATATATAACCCAAATATTAAACAAAAAGGATTTGAATTATATCAAATAGGATGTTAAAAAAAAAAGATAAAAATTCTATTATTTTTTTTTATCTAAATTTTTTATATAATTTTTTGATTGTAGAATTATTGTATAGTAAATTGTAGAAATTAGAGATCATTATTGCTTTTTTAAACTTTTTTTGCATGATTGCATGGTTTAAAATATCTGCTTCTTTTCTTTTAAGATGTATTTGGAAATTTGATTGTTTTTCTAAATATTTTTCTAGTTTATAGATTTTTAAAATATTTTTTTCTTTTTTGTTTTTATCTAGATTGGAAAAAATTAGTAAAAGTTGAGAGATCATAAATGATAGTATGCTATTTATGTTAATGTTTATTTTTTTGTAATAGTTGCTAATATGGGTTGTGGATTTTATCATGTCATTAAATGCTTTTAGATTGTGTGTGCTTGCTAGTGAGTGTTCTTGAATATTATGGTTGTATACGATTTTTTGTGGAAATATTGTTATTTTAGGTGAATGTTTTAAAATATTCATATAAAAAGGAACGTCTTCGTATTTTATATTTTCTATGAATTTTATGTTATTTTTTAGTAGAAATTTTTTATTGTAAATTTTAGCAACACAAACACCGCCATTAATGGTGCTGATTTGATCGAAACATTTTTGATTAGCTAATGGGTTGATATTGATAATATTATTTTTTATTTTTTTAATAACAGGAGTTTTATCTCCATCTATATTGTTGTAATGGTTACATATTACTAAATCAGAGTCATATTTTGTGATTAGGTTATATAGTGTTTCTAATCCGTTTTTTAGGTAATAATCATCATCGTCTGAAAAGATTATGTATTTGCTTGTTGTATGATCTAATGCTATGTTTCGGGCTTTGCTGCATGTTTGGGAGTTTTTTTCTAAAAATATTGGTTTAATATTAGGGTATTGTTTTTGATAGTCTAATATTGTTTTTTTAGTGAGTTTATCTGTGGATGCATCATCCACAATTATTAATTCTATATTTTCAAATCCTATAGATTGATCAATGATAGAGTTAATTGATTTTTCTAATTTTTCAGATCTGTTATATGTGGGTATAATAACAGATACTAGATAATCGTCTTTAGTATTCATGTAAAAATAAAAACTGTTAATTTTATGTTATTGCTCCTTTATTTTGTAGGTGTGTGAAGAAATATTTTATAGTTATATAAATAATGGTTATTTGATTATATTTTAAAAAAGTTATGTAAATTCTAAATAGAATATGTTGTTTTTTTAT
Organism: uncultured Methanobrevibacter sp.; assembly: GCA_947628455.1. Lineage (GTDB taxonomy): Archaea > Methanobacteriota > Methanobacteria > Methanobacteriales > Methanobacteriaceae > Methanocatella. The sequence goes on along the minus strand of CANQZY010000088.1, from coordinate 2,859 downwards.
ATATTTATTTTTTCTCCAGTTAGGATATTTTTTCTCTACATGGTTTTTAATATCTTTGATCATTTTTTTAGAGAATTTTTTATGGTTGCATGCTCTTCCAATAGTTGCATATAAAACATGCTGTATCCATAGAAATTCAATTTTTTCTTTAATTTCATCATATTTTCCGTTTTCTTTAAAATAAGCGGTTATATCTTCCAGTATATCGTAGATTTGATATATTCTATCATCTGATGTGTGTATTATGGAATCACTGTATTGTGCGTAATTATAAATTGGTTTGGGTACAATAACATAATCTTGTCCGATGTCAAATATTATTTTACTTGTGATGGCTAGATCTGCATAGAATTTTCCAACAGGAAATCTTAAATTGTTATCTTCAAATAGGCTTTTGTGGAATAGTTTATTCCATAGTGCGGATGATGTTACGAGTTCTATGTTTGCAGGTGTTATATTTTTTTTAAATTGTTTATTGTTTTTAAAGATCATTTTATATGAGCATGCGCTTAGTTTAACATTGTTTTTTTTAATAGCTTCGAGTAATAGTTTAATAAAATCTTTTTCCACATAGTCATCACTGTCAATGAAAGAGATGTATTCTCCTTTGATTCGGTCTAGACCATAGTTTCGAGCGTCATAAACTCCTCCATTTTTTTTATGGTAATATTGGAATCTGTTATCATTTTTGATGTTTTTTTTAATTATTTGTGAGGTGTTGTCTGTGCTTCCATCATCAATTAGTAGAACTTCAAAATCGGGAAATAATTGATTTTTTATGGAATTTATACATTTTTCTATTGTGTTTTCACAATTATAACATGGGACAATAATTGATACTTCAGCCATTATTTACACATCGTCCGTATTTATTTTTGGGTTAGGGGTGTTTTATTTTAATTCTTTATAGGGTATTTTCATTTCTGCAAATTGCATTGCTTTTTTGCGTGCATTAGATTTAAATTTATTATATAATTTTTCATTGGTTAATATTTTGTCAATGGCATCTCTAATAGATGATGAGCTGTGAGGGTTTATTAATAGTCCTACATCGGGTGTGATTGCTTCTTTCATTCCGGGTATGTTGCTTCCTATAACAGGAAGTCCGCATGCTAATGCTTCAATTAAGGCCACGCTAAGGCCTTCAGAAAATGATGGTAGTACGAATAGATCTGTTTGTGGAAGGATGTTTTCTATATCTGTTCTACGCCCTAGAAATGTGACGTTTTTTATATTTTCTTTTTGTACTTTGTTTTTTAGTTTATTTTTTTGCGGTCCATCGCCTACAATGAGTAGTTGATAGTTGATATGCGATTTTTTTTTAGCATCTAATAGTGTGGTTAGGTTTTTTCTTTTATTTAGCATTCCTACAAATATTACTGTGGGTGTTTCTTTTTTAGTTTTATTGGGAATTTCTTTAAATCTATGGATATCTACTGCGTTTAGATGAACTGATGTCTTTTTTTGAATATTTTTAACACCTGTTTGGTTTATTTCATCTGCTAGCTCTTGGCTTACGGCTAGAATATTGTCTGCTTTGTTTAGAACTCTTTGTATATGTTGTTTAAAGAAAGGGAATTTGTAAAACTTATAAAAATCAATGCCGTGACATGTTATGTATGTGGGGATGTTGTATTTTTCACCTATTTGTGTGGCTATGGTTCCTTGTGGGAATATTGAATGTGCGTGTATAATGTCAATGTTTTCCTTTTGTATGAGGTTTTCTAGTAATTTTTTGCCTTTTAATAGTATTGTTAGTTCATTTAAGTATCTGATATCTTTTCCGGGTGGTCTAATTATTTGGATCTCATTGATTTTTTTAATATTATTTTTGTTCGGAAATGTGATTATGAAAACTTCATGTCCTTGTTTAATGAGTTTTTTAGATAAGGTATTTACATGATTACTTAGTCCATTAATACGGGGCATAAAATCAGCAATCATTACAATTTTCATAGTGATTGATATATTTGATATTAATTATTATTTAAAATTAAAGGATTTAGAGTTGTTATAATCTTTAAAATAACGCAAAGCGGGGGGGGGGGTAAAGGGAAAAACAGGGTTATTTATGGTTTGTATTTTTTTTTAAAATTGTGGAATGGGAGGGGGTTGTTTTTTATATTTTTTTTTATTGACAAAGATTTATATATTTTGTAATTTATAATGATTATACATGATAGAATATGGAGGAAAACTATAATGATTGAGATTCGTTTTCATGGACGGGGAGGGCAAGGATCTGTAACTGCTGCTGAAATTTTAGCTAAAGCAGCGTTTAAAGATGGAAAGTATTCACAAGCATTCCCGTTTTTTGGAGTTGAACGTAGGGGAGCTCCTGTTATGGCTTTTACAAGAATTGCTGATGAGCCGATTGATATTAGATATCAAATATACAACCCGGATTATGTTTTAGTTTTAGATGATGGATTGATGAATGTGGTTGATATATTTTCAGGTATTAAAAAAAATAGTGAAGTAATAATTAATATAGACGAAGAATTCAATGAAGATATAGATATTCCAGTACATAATATTGATGCAACAGGAATTGCATTAGATATTTTAGGTCGTAATATTGTAAATACTATCATATTAGGTTACTTTGCTAAGAAAACTCAAGTTGTAACTATTGATTCACTTATTGAAGTGATTAAAGAAACATTTCCTGGGAAAGTTGGGGAATTGAATGCTGAAGCTACAAAAAAGGCTTATGATATGGCGTAGAAAAGAGAGAATGTGAGATTTTAGAAAGGTGGGTTGTTTTTTTATGGTAGCTGTTGGATGTGTTATTAAAACTCCTGGAAGTAGTAAAGCGAATAAGACTGGAAGTTGGAGGACATTTAAGCCTGTTCTTGA
>CANQZY010000087.1 GCA_947628455.1 uncultured Methanobrevibacter sp. | reverse complement strand
ACTATGTTTAATGCGCTTGCGAAGCGCTTAGGAAAAGATATAAATGTAAAATATGATGATATTTTATATGAGGCAGTAGCAATAGATGAAACTATAAGTTTAAAAAATGGTTATTCATCATATTATAATACTTTAAAGTTAATTAAAGATTTCATTTATGATGATTATGAAGAAAATTATCCATATCGTTTAAAATACGAAGAAAATGTGACTTTTTCCGATATGACATCTTATGTATTAAATCCAATGTTCTTTGCTAGTATGTTAAAAAATAATGAAAATAAAGATTATAAACAAAACAACAAAGCTTTCTTTTATTACGATAAAAAAGAAAAAAACTTATATGGTGCTATTCTTCCAGAAAATTATAAAGAATTAAATGTAAATGGAAATAATCATTATAATGGAGAAGTTGATAATTCTCAAATTATGTATGCAATCAATTTATTGGATGATAAAATGAGCGAGAAAGAAAAAGCTTTGGTTTTAGCACAGTATGTTTTAGAAGGAAAATATAATTTAACTACTGATGAAGAAACAACGCCTGAAACGGAATCAAATGTTTCTTTTAGAAAATTGGCAAATATTGCAGGGCTTTCATGTAAAGTATTATATGGAGAAACACCTTTAAATATATGTAAACTAGATGGAAAATGGACATATATTGATGCTAGTAAAGAACGTGCTCAAAGTTTCGATCCCAAACCATATGCACAAGTTACACCAAAATTAGTATTTAAAAGTCTTAATACAATAAAAAGCGATTCATCTTTTTCTAATTATAAATTTGATGATTTAAAAGATTATAATAGCCGTTATTCTGATTCTGATTTCATGTTTCGCAACTTACCGGAAGGGGAAAATATAGAAATCGATAATTATTCATCTAGAATTTATTATGATGATAATTATAAATATTATGAAAAAACGGAAAATAAAGAAACAAAATTATATAAAGAAAATAGAGATACTGGTTCTAAGGAAATTTTAAGTGATGTATTATATGATGGATTTGGAACTGGTTTAGTAAAAGATAATGATTTGTTATATTATGTTGGAACAGATTATTCTTTATACAGTTTTAATTTAAAAAACAACGAAAAAAAAGTAGAAATAACAAGTGATGCGAACAATAAAGTAAGAAGTGTATATTTAAATAATGATGGTGTTATTTGTTATTTTACTTTTAAGGAGGAAGCTAAGGCTTTAAAAAAACACACTAATTGGCCAAAAGAAAGATTATATATTCCAAATGATAATAATTATAAGTATAAAATAAATTATTTGGAAACGAAAGAAAATATAGTTCTTCTTGGTATAGATGGATTTGGCTCAAAAAAAGCAAAAGGAAAGGATGATATGGCATATACTTTTCAGAATAAACCTATTGTTGGTATCATGGGGTATTCAGGTGATATTATTTCAAATTTTAAAGCACCTAAGGATTTACTTTATATTGGAGATAAAGCTTTTTATAATAACAATAACAATTATGACATACAAAGTATAGAGTTTAACGACAAGTTAAAGTATATCGGAGATTCTGCCTTTTATAAAAATAGTAAGGTAGAAGAGCTGATTATTCCAGATAGTGTTTCTTATATAGGAAGTGATGCTTTCCGTGATTTATCTAATGTAAAAACTTTAAAGCTAAGTTCAAATTTAATTTTTATTAATGATTTTTCATTTTATGGAATTGGTGTAAAAAAAATAATTGTTCCAGAAGGTGTTGAATATATTGGAAACTATGCATGTCCTATGAGTGGCACAATTATTTTCCCAAGTACTTTAAAATCTCTAGGTTATAACTATGTTCGTGTCTGGTCTGTTGATAATGAAGCTTTTATCAAATCCAAAAATATAGAATTTATAGATCAATCAAACTCAAACGAGTATTTATACTTACCTAAGATTCACAAACATCTCAGTATGCAGATGAACATAATATAAAATATACTCCAATAGAAGATTTTGATCATTTAAAAGAAATGGTTACCTTAGAAAATCCAGGATGTATTGATATGAATCATAAAATTGATTTGCAAAAAGGTTCCTTTAATATGACATATAATGTACGGCCTCAATATTATTATGATGATGAGACAACACTAACTTGGTCTAGTAGTGAAACGGATGTCGCAACAGTAGATCAAGATGGTTTGGTTACTCTTCATAATCCTGGAACAACAAAGATTAAACTTACTACTTCCCATGGTGGAGAAGGAGAGTATGAAATAATAGTAACAGGTTTAAATATGAATTATAAGGAATACCAATTTACTAGTTTGGATCAAAAACTAACTTTGACTGCTAGCTATGATGGATGGAATCCTTCTGTTTCATGGTCTAGTAGTAATAGTGAGATTGCTGAGGTTGATCAAAAAGGAGTTGTTATTCCAAAACGTGGAGGTTTTGCTACCATAAGTGCTGTATCTTCTAGTTATGGAACTGCAAAATGTTTGGTTTATATTCAGTTACCAATTGAATTATCAGATGGTTCAAAAGCTTATGCAGGTGATTTAAACAAGGATGGCGTCATCGATGATAATGATGTTACGTTACTTGAAAGTTATGTAGAACAAGGAAATGTAGATAACGATCAATTATTACTTGGTGATATTAATGGAGATGGAACAGTAGATAGTAGTGATGTAGAAAAATTAAAAAGTATCAAAACAAACTCTACCTTTCAAGTTGGAGCTTATAAACATATCAATCGTGTAATATTAGACCATGATGAACTTCATCTTAAAACAAAATCTACTGGAAAACTAACTGCTACCATCGATCCAAAAGATACTACCGATAGCAAAACATTAACCTTTACAAGCTCAAATAAGAAAGTAGCGACCGTTGATAATAGTGGAAATATTAAAACAATTGAAGATGGTATTACTACCATTACTGTTAAAACTAGCAATGGAAAGCAAGTAAAATGTAAAGTAACCGTTGGAACAGGGATCGGTAATTATCTAAAAGGTGATATAATACACGATAATTTTGTTAATGTAGAAGATAGTAGAGATGTTTTATATAAGGCAGTAGGGATAAAACCTATCAATTATGAAGATTTTGACATAGCAGATATGAATAAAAACAAAAGGATCGATGCAGGTGATGCGATAGAAATACTAAGAATTTATTTACAGAAAGAGTAATATGGAAAGAAGAAAAAAGAAAAAAAACTATCTTTTTCTTTCCTTCCTTCTATTATGTTTTCTATTCATCTTTGTTTGGTCAACAAGTAAGTTGATAAGGATTCTATATTTTAATATTAAAAGCGATGTAGAAAACAAAAAAATAAAAGAAAAAGTAATGCACAAAGAGATAAAAACAAAGGAGATTACAATTGACATAAAAAAATTAAAAGAAATAAATTCGGATGTAGTAGGATGGATCAGAATCCCTAAGACACATATTAATTACGCTATTGTAAAAGGAAAAGATAATTCTTATTATTTAAATCATGATATTTATAAAAACTATAATATCAATGGTTCTATCTTTATGAATTCTTCGAATCAATCTGATTTTCATGATTTCAATACAATATTATTTGGTCATTATACGTATCGGTCAGATATGTTTAGTGATTTATTAAAGATATACCAAAATAAAATAAAACTCACAAAAAAAGATACAATTTATATTTATACCGAAACAAAGAAATATGAATATGTACCGTATTCCATTTATGTAACAGATCCTTATGATAGCAAGCCATTAAACAGGAATAAAAGATTTTTTAATAAAACAGAAAGAGATTTTAATATTGATCTATCAAAACAAAATATAACAAATACACTAACGTTATCAACATGCTATAACAATGATTCCAAAAGAATCATATTCCATTCCTATTTAAAACAGGAATCATAGATGTTTGATAAGTTATGTAATAGGGGAGGTAAAAAAAATGAAAGAAAAAATAAAAGCAATGAAAAAATCAAAAGTCTTTAAAATAAGTTTATTCTTTATTATATTGGCTACAATTATGTTTCCTGTATTAAAAGCGTATGCAGAGGAACAACCTACGTTTTCTCTTGAGGTTACAACAAATGAAAAAGAAGAAAAGCCAGTGGATCTTAAGAAATTAAAAAGGGGAGATACCATAAAAATTAAGGTAATGCTTAAAAATGCAACAAATTGGCAAGCACTTGGATATACGATGACATTTGATAATAGTGCTTTTGAATATGTTAGTGGTGCGGCTTATACTGATATGGATATGGATGGACTATCACCAACAGCAAAAACCATTGCGCAATATAATCATGCTACTTATGAAAAAGATCCAAAACAAGATTATTTTTCGATTGCGATTGGAGTGTATCCAGAATATGAAAAAGATTATAGTTATAATGGAGTCGTTGGTACTATTGTTTTAAGAGTAAAAGATACTGCTCGTGCAGATTATGCATTTCATGTGGTGAAAGAAAATAGTGATGGTCGTGCCGATACGATGTTATCAAGATTAGTAAAACCTTATAATCCAGATACCGATGAAGATGCAGAATATGAAGATTTAGCCTTTGTTGCAGAAGATACACAAGCTTTTGTTGAAGTACCACTTACGGATATCTCATTAAATGTTGAAGATACTTTTGCTATGATTGGTGGAGAGCAAAAAAGTATTTCTGTAACCGCGAATCCAACAGATACTACAGTAGAGAAAAATTTATCCTTTGAAACCGATCAAGAAAGTATTGTAGCGGTAACACAAGAAGGAGAACTAACTGCCAACGAAACGGGTCAAGCTCATATTACTGTTCATGCCTATGGGAAAGAGAAAACAGTTACAATCAATGTAACAAATCCACTGAAAAGATTATATTTTGAGGAAGAGAAGGTAACAATAAAAGGAGAGGAACAAACAAAACAATTGGATGTCAAAGCAGATCCTCTTAATGCGGATGATAAATCAGTCAAATGGGAAAGTGAAAGTCCACTTATCGCATCCGTTGATCAAGATAGTGGAATAGTTACTTCTCATAAACCAGGTACTGCTGTGATAAAAGCAATATCCAAAGCAAATGATGCAATATCTGCATCTATTACAGTCGAGGTAGTCATACCAGTTACTCATGCTGAAATTGATAATTCTACTCTTGAACTTAACAAAGGGGAAACAAAGGAGGTAAAAATTACTTATACACCAAATATTGCAAACACAGATATAAAATGGACCATTGATAAAAATAATGTCATTCGTATCGATGAACAAGAAGAGGAAGGTAGCTTTACTGCAAAAGTAGAAGGAATCGGTGGAGGAACCGCAAAATTAACAGGTACGCTTACCAATTGTGCCGAGGAGGTCACTTGTTCTTTTGATGTAGATGTTACTGTAAAAGTACCACTTGATGCTATAAAAATACAAAAAGATGGAGAAGA
>CANQZY010000086.1 GCA_947628455.1 uncultured Methanobrevibacter sp. | reverse complement strand
CGATAAAACATGTGCCTAAACCTGCATCAGTTGCTGCAAGAATCATATGATCCATCACAATTGTTGCATCAATTTGATAAATATTAAAATTATCCCATGGTCGTATCCAAGCTTTAGATTTTTCAGCCACTACACATAAAACTAGAGGTGCTTGTGTGAACCATTCAGCATTGTAAATTTCTTTTAATTCATTAATATGTTTATATGTGTCAATTACATAAACTTTGAATGGTTGTGCATTTACACCGGTGGGTGCTAAAGTTGCTGCTTTAAGAACATATTCTAATTTTTCTTTTTCGACTTTTTTATCTAAATAACCTCTAACACTGTATCTTTTTTGTATTACTTCATTAAATTCCATTTTTTATCATCTCTAATATCTTGATAAACTATATCTTCCATGTCGCAAAATCTTCTAAATTCTTTTTCTGTCATTTTTTCTTCATGTATATGGGCGATAATTCCGGGGATTCTTCCTATTATGAATATTCCTAATCCTAAATCTGGGCTGAATCCTAAATCGGATAATAATGCTGCATTGATTCCGTCAATGTTTAATTTGATGTTTTTATTATCGGATAGTAAATTTTGAATGGATAGAGCGAGTTTAGTGTGATTTCCAATCATGGATTCTTTAATAGCTAGTTGTATCATTTTTTGTGCTCGGGGATCTTCATTATGATATCTATGTCCAAATCCTGGGATTTTTTCATTTTTTTGATTATATTTGTTAAAAATATCGATGGCTAAACTAACAATTTGTTTATTGTCTATGTCTCTATCTCCAGTTAAGGGTATGGAGTTAATGGCTGATTGGTAGAGTTTCATTGCTTTTTCAATTGCTCCTGCATGTTTATTTCCGAATGATAATAAAGCACCTGCAACAGCAGAGTTTAAAGGCGATCCTGATGATGTGATTAGACGTGCAGTTTGGGTGCTAGGTGGTGTGGGTCCATGATCACAAAAAGAAACCAATATATGATTGAATAGTTTTCCTTCTTTAAGAGTTGGTAGTCTGCCTTTTAAAAGTAAAAAAATCATATCATTAAATCTGATTTTTTCAATTAAATCTTCTTGATTATAACCTCTAGTGCAAATTTTATTAGGTTCAATTTTTGAAATAGCTGTTTTTAATGAATGTTTTTTTACTTTAAAATTATTTTCACTCATAATTAATAATTCCCCATTATAGATAATATTATTTTACATTTTTAAATATTATTTTTTATAAAAAATATTATATATATATTATTTTTTTTTATTCATCTGATAATTTTAAGATAAATAAATCTAATATATTCATTTTATAATTTTTATATGAATTTAGAAATGTATTAATGTAGTTAATTCCTTTATAAGATGTTTTGAATTTTTTATTTTCATATATGATAAAGTTTTGAAATATAAGTGTATGTATTATTTCATCAAATATTTCCTCAAAATTAACATTTTTTGCTTGATAAAGTCCTAATTCAGATATGATGGGAAAATAATTAGAATTTAGTACTTGTGAAAATGAATTTATTAGTTCTTCTTTAGTATTGGATTTGTTTATTCCTTTAAATATGATCCATAGGTAGAATAGTTCATGATGGTTTAGGTTCATGTAATTTCCGAAAAATGTTTTATATTTGCTGTAGTCTGTTGTTTGTTGTTTGTTTAATTTTTTGACTTCTTTGGTTAAATCAATAGAGTCATGCAATATTTGAAAAGCAATATATATTCCGATAATAGCATCTAACCAGTGAATATTAACTAGATTGGCTAATGCTCCAATTATAACTGCCAATGCAATTAATATATGGTTTTTAGCATCTACTGATTGTGAAATTAATGTTAAATTATTTTGAAATTTCCCAATATGTCTTTGATAGGTAAATAAAAACAAACTAACAAAAATAGCTATTAATTCAATAAGTATTATTAACCCTACATGAGTTAATGGAGTTATATTTCCTATAAAAATATTATATAACTTAAAACCAGATTCATATAATGCGCTAAATCCTGCAATAAAGAGCATGAATATGACTAAAATATTGGAAAATTTTTGATGATCGGATTTTATTCCGAGGTATACAAAAAATGCTGATATTGTATCAGATGTTGCATCTAAACCATCAGATTTTAAAGCAGAGCTGCCGGATATGAATCCTCCGAATAATTTTATAATAGCTAGTATAAAATTGATTATGGTGTTATTGCGTTCAGCTGCTGTGATTTGGAAAAATTGAGAATTTATTGTATCTGCTTTTTTGAGAATCTCTAATTTAAGATCATTAGCTATGCTTAATCCTTCATGTGTTAATTTATATTTATTTTCACTATGTTTTATTAAATTTTTTTCAATTAAACGATCACATTGTTTTTTGGTATCTAGAAAACCATCACCCACAGGAAATTCTATTTTATGTTTAAATAGATTTTTAATTTTGTAATTTAATCTAGAGATATTCTCAAATATGGTGGCTAATAAAGATTTATTTTTAATATCCCATTGCTGATACCAGAGCGATGAGAGAAATATGATAAGTTTATCATTAATATGGTTTAATGTAATTTCATCTTCTTCTTTTAAAAGAAGTAAAATAAATTTATCTAAATAAATTAATGATTCGCTATTCATCGTAATCTACATTTTTTTTTTATAGTTTAATTGTTGCTGTTCGTGGTTCTACAAAGCATGATGGTCTTATGGAAACTATTCTAACACCACTAGCTCTTTGATTTCCGATATTTATAAAAGAACCTAGAACTGTGGTTTTACCTCCCAGACCTAATGGTCCTATGTTTGTTTTGTTTAGTTGATTGGTTATATAATTTTCTAAATTATTTTGAATATTTAAGTTTCCGTAGGCTATGGATTTTAGAAGTAAGCTTGATGCTTCATAATGTGTTCTTCCAATTCCAATTGAAGGTATGGCTGGTGTGCAGCCTAATTTTAAAAGAGAATCTTTGATCCAGGATAGTGCTGTGTTTAAAACATTTTTATAGGATCTTTTATGAAATACTCTGTAAGTTTTAGATCTTATCTCTGGTCCTCCACCTTCTAAAATTAAATGAATATTTAATGTATCATCATCTATTTTTCTTTTATAAGTGGAGTTATCCTTACCTGTATCTATTAAAAAAGGAGCAGGGTAAATTTTAGAAGCACTATCATATAATCCTTTACTTTGAGATAGTCTTTCTTTATCATTGCCTTTTACAGCCATGGGTCTTGCTGGAAGATTATCCAAACCTTTTTGTATTCCTCTATAAATTTGATCTAACAATTCACCTGAAAGTTGGCGTTTTTCACCAATCTCTAAAATAACATGAGGAATACCTGTATCATCACAAAGCGGGAATTTAGACTTGCTAGATATATTATAATTTTCTAAAATCTGATTTAAAACCCATATAGCATTCTCATTATCCTCATCCCTAATAGCTTGATTTAATGCTTTTTTCTTATCCTGAGAAAAACTAGTGCTTGCACTAATTACAGCTTTAGAAACTTTATTAACAATATTATACATAATTAACATCATTCAGGAACAGCAAGATATTTAGAATTTTTAGGTGAAGACTTTGCCTTAGGCATATATCTTTGAATAACACCATAAACTAAATTCACTTGTTTTAACCTTAAAATCGTATCATTAGATGTAGTATCCCAGTTATGAGATGTGGCTATAAAACCGCCTGTTTTTAAATATACAGGACTTGCAACTCTAATCATATCCGGAACTTCATAATGTCTTATAAACCCACCACTAGATTTAGGATTTTCAGTGTGTAAATCCAAAGCCATATTAGTAGCATTTCTAATAGCCGCAATCATAGGTATTTGCAAATCTCTAACAGGATTAAAAGAATTCAACCCATTTTCTTCCAATAATTTTGCATCAGCAGGATTTCCATGACCTGCATGAGCAGACATTTTAAAATAAACATCCCCTTCAAGATATCCTTTATCTCTCATCTGATTTAAACACCACAATAACCCCTCATCATATAATAAAATTCCCCTCACACCTAATTTCACAGCTCGTTTAACATCTTCAATTGCATAAACTAAATTATCATAACCTCGAAGTCTATAGCCTATTCTGCTTCCTTCAGAGGTATTTACACTAGCACTTGTATCATATATTGCCCTTGGACCCACTGATAAAAATAATTCCACATGATAACTTCTAGCAAGATCAACCATCTCTCTAATTTCACTATCAGATAAAAGCATTATACCTTTAGTTTGAGTTATCCTATGTATTAAAATATCATTACCTTCAGCCTCTTCTAAAAGCACCTGCATAGAATGAGATGACTGAATACCCGGAACCTCCATACGATACTGACCATCATCCTCAAATCTCTTATTAGAAACAAAATCATCAAAAGATTTATAAATCCCAATCTCTTTTAAAAAATTAATTGTATCCTCCATACCCATTACACTTCCCATCTATAAAAAAAAAGAAATACCGCTCTAATTTAAATATAATTAGTTTTTATTTATTTAATACATCCACAACATAACCCATATTATAATCTTCAATATTTTTTATTAAATTAAATCTTAATATATCATAATCAGGATTTAAATTTTTAAATTTATCTACAATCTCACCTACACTCAACGGATTTTGAACATCACCTTTAGCAATATATGTGGCATCACTAACCACCTCACCTCCAACAAATTTCACACAAATAACTGCAGGTCTTTCAGGATAAAGATTATTCAATTTCTCATCTCGAACAATTACAATCTTATTTACTAATTTTCTAATTAAATTAATCTCATCAATATCACTATCTTTTTTAAACAAACCACAATCAATTAATTTATTAATATTATCCACACCCACATCCCCACACACCAAAGCAATAGCAACAGCATAAGGCAAACTTTGTTTTAAATGTTCAAGACTACCTATATTATACTTATCATGATCTGCAGCTATATCATATGTTTTAACACTCACACATTCAATATCATCAATTTGGCTTTTAATAACATCTCTTAAATTCAATGCAGTATCAATAGCAGAATGCAGGTGTCTGCAAAAAGGATATTTTTTAAAATAAATATCACTCAATTTAACATCATCTATATTTTGTAATAATTGATTTAAATCATCTTCATTAAATGAATTATCCCTAAAAACCATCACATTAAAAAACCCCTCATCCCCCTCTATCATAGTCTCACTACCCGTAAAACCATTTTTAGCTAAAAAAACAGACATAATACCCGTATAAACAGCCCTACCCACATGCAATGTCTTAGCCATACTACCACCATGATCCGATTCCAACAATCCCGAAAATTGAGTAACACATAAACCTAATGCATTAACAATCTCATCACCATCCAAATTCAACATCTTAGAAGCCACAACACCCGCTATCAAAGTCCCAACCGTCCCCGTAGTATGAAAACCATTATTTCTATGCTCAGGATTCACAAATTGACCCAACAAAATACCCACTTTATAACCTAAAATAACAGCCTGCAAAAAATCCCTACCACTAACATCAAACGCTTCAGCCAACGAAAGCGCAGTAGAAAAAACCACAGACCCCAAATGAATATGAG
>CANQZY010000085.1 GCA_947628455.1 uncultured Methanobrevibacter sp. | reverse complement strand
GCTCTAAAATTAATGTTAAATTAAGTAATGAACATTGTGATTATAAATGGGTTACAAAGACTTCAGAATATTTAGATGAATTTATAAAAGCTAAATTAACAAATTTAAAATAATTTATCTTTTTCAATAAAACTTTGATATTATGGCATTGGAAAATACTGTTCATATTATATGCCCATCGAAATTAATAAACTATTGGCTAAAAATGAATGTTCGTAAGGCAAAAAACACCTATAATTTGATTTTATATGTGTTTTTTTAAACTCGTAACAATAGAATCCACTAATTTACCAGTATTAGCTTTTTCCTTTTGCAAGTAGCAATCAATTAAAAATTTTGTATCTAGAAGCATTAATGCAATTTTTTTATGAGAGGTTTCACTAGAATCTTTGTTTCTGGCTTTGCTTTCGGCATATCCAATATATTCAAAATTGCCATTTAAATTAAATCTATTATCTTTTTTGTTGTATGGAATAATAAAGGCATTATACACCTTATTAGTATCGTATTCTAATGGTTTATCAAAATTATACGGATTACTACAATAATCACCATACGTAATTTGTTTGTCTATATCTTCAGCTCCCGGTAACTTTCCATTAGCTATAACTGCATATTTATAATATTTGGAATCAATAATAATTAATTCTCTTTCTTTTTTTCTTTTAATAATTGTATCAGGTCGCATATGAGGATTTGATACTTTTTCGGGTAGCCCTACCCATTTTAATTCGGGTCTATAATTGTTTATTAAATCGTTGCCAAATACGGAATCAACCATTTTTTCCCAAGCATGACTATAATTTGTAGTCAATATATCACTTACACTCTCAGTCGAACCATCTTGAAATTCACTTTCCATAATTTGAATCATATTTTTAAGTAATGTTTTTTTTCGATCATTAAAAGATTTCCTTAATTCTTCATTCAAAATTTGAATATAGTAGTTTCTATTTTTATCGTCATAATCATAATTTATTTTTTCAATATTACCAAATAGCCATCCTATTTGGTCAATACTATGATTAATACACAAAGCGTGAATCTCGGTAATAACGTTATCAATAGTTCTCTTTTTATCTACATAAGGATTTAAATATACAGCACCTTGATCTGAAAATAATGGTATTGTTGAAAAAGTTCTTTTCCAATTTATTTTCCCTCGTTGAGATTGCATATATACTTTTTCTTTTTCATTATATAAACCATTACTTATATAATCATTTAAAATCCATAAATAAGCGTGAATAGGAAAACCCGTAATACTACCAATTTGATTTTCATAATCTTCATCATATTCTTTAATTTTTGTTAATGCCAAAGTAGATAAAATATCAATTACAGCTTTTCTTTGAAAATTTGGAAATTTATCAGAAGGAATATCATAACCAAGGGGAAAAAATATAAATATATTTTCCTTTTCAAATTTGATTCCTACGCGTTCAAATTCATCGTCAGTACTACTTTTACAAATCCATATTTTTTTATTCTTCATTATTAACTGTATCTTCCTCAGGAGTTATAAACAAATCATTAAATACCTTTAAATTCTCATTTTCAAATCCAATAAGTAAATCATCTAATGTTTTATATTGATGATTAAACCATGCTTCTTTATTTAATTTGGCAACATCATCCCATAAATACATTAATACTTTTTCGGCAAAAGCTTTCTTTACATCATCCATATTATTATAAAATTCATTAGTACCATCAATATTAACTAAATCTTCTGTCCCAACAAAATATTTACCGATTTGTTTATCTTCTGCATTAACACCATAAGCATTTTTATCAAAAATTGCTTCGTTTATTGTTTCAATAAACTTTTTCCAAGTAATATTATCTGATCCCGGAATTAACATCGCTCCTATTTTTTTATCATATTCATTATTTTCATCAAATCTATTAGATATTTTTTTTAGTTTCCATCTTCTTTTAAATGCCGTATCAAGTATATAAACATTTTGATCACTAGTGTTCATTGTAGCTATTATCCATAAATTGGATGGGATTCTAACTTTATCATTTTCTAATTTATATCCTTTGCTATTAAAATATTGTTTAATAAGATCATTACTGATTTCAAATTCACTGGAGCCATCTTCTTTATTACGATCTAATAATTGAAAAATATCACCAAAGATAGCTGAAGCATTTCCTCTATTAATTTCTTCTATAACTAAACAATATTTTTGAGTTGGATTTGTCATAGCATCAAATAATATTTTCGTAAAATAGCCTGGTTCTATCTCATAACTAATTTTACCTTTTTTATCTACTTTTGGTACTACTAAGCCTACAAATTCACCATTTGTATAATCAGAATAAAAAGTTGTTCTAATGTAATTAAAGCCCTCTTTTTCACAAATATTTTTTACTTTGTAACTTTTACCACATCCAGGTGCTCCATAATAAATAACATTTGTTCCTCCGATTACTCTATTGGTATTATCTATTTCTTTTAAGTTTTCCACAACAGTATCACTGTCTTCGATTATTCTAGGCATACCATTAATAGTTACATATTTGCTAATTTTAATAGCTTTACTTAATTCTACATTTAATGATTCTGGTATATTAGCATATTCAATAATTTTTTTATAATTATAATTATTTTTTTCAATTAAACCAGCATATTTGATACCAAATAAATATAAAGATAATATTTTGTTATTATCTTCCGCATTATTATATTTATTTTCTAACAATGCACCTAATTCTTGTTCACTATAATTAAACATATAATCAATTTTAGCTAAACCAGCGGCTATTTTTTTATATCTTCCATCATGTTGATCTAAATAAGAAACAACATTTTCTAAAGGTATGTCCTTATAAATGCCTTTATTATCAAAAATATTTGAATTAGAAATTAATCCAAAAGAATTAAGTACCATCGATGCTAAAATGCCGGTATTGTTGTAACCGTTTGGAAAATAATCTTGATCAATATTTATTGCGGCTTTTCCTTCAATCAAATATTTACTTAATACATAAGATATATATTCTTTATCAAAAGGCAAAGCATTCGCATTATCAATCCGATTCTCTAATCTTGGTAAATTTAAATTCATTTTTATTCAACTCCATTTCCTATAATATAATCATTTAAATTATTTATAACATAATTATAATCAAAATTTTCTAAGTAATCATTTTTTTTATCATATTTAGTTTTTGTTCCACGTACATTAACAGATATCATACTCGGTTTATATAATTTAGTATAATCAAATGTAAATTCTCGTGAAACCCATGGCTGTTTATTAATAAAATTTAAAACATTCATTATATACTGAGTATTTTGCTTGGACCATTGATCATGAAACTCCGGATATCTAATACTACCATTTAATCCACAAAGGTGATTATATATTTCATTAATGTAGTCCTTCTTTTCAGCACTAATATTACTTTTGCAAAAATTCACATATAATTCTAAGCAACCTGAATTTTTAATTGTAAAATAGCATAATAAATATATAAAAATATACGCATTCTCCATTTTGTCATCTCTAGTAATAAAATTCATTAAATTTGAATCAACAATTCTTATTGTTTTGTTTCTTTCTTTTTCTATAACATGAGCGTATTCTAAAAGACTTATGGTTTCATGATAATAATTAAGCAATCCATCATTTTTTTCAAGTAATTGCCATTTTTCAGCAATATAATCTTCTAAAGTTAATTTCCAATTACCATAATCAAATATATTATCAACAGAATATTCTTTAATAAATTTAGAAATAAAATATACCGTATCATAAGCATATGATTTGTCTGATATAAATTTTCCATTCGAATAACTTGAATCTTTTAATCGATCATAAATATTAAAATTCATTATTAAACACTCCTATATAGTATAAAGAATTTTTATCAATATTAATTGTAAACTTTGATCTGCTCTTAACAATTGCATAATATTCTCTAAACTCAGCAGTTGAATAAATCGATAAATCAATTTTATTAATATCGATATTTTCAACTTTGGGATATAAAACAGCTATTGATCCATTTACAATTACATCTTTTGGCATTAAAGCAGCTCTTAGATTATATGTAAAATTTGGCATAATAATTGTATTTGAATTACAGTATTTACTACAAATAAATATTGTGGGATCATCTATATATTTATCGTAACCTTTAATATGAACTATGGAACCATCATCTAATATATTTTTGGATTTTAATACCCAATATTTACCTTTGTTTTTTAAAAATTTATTGGATATTTGCCTATCTCTGAAGAAATCAAAAACATCAAGTTTTAACTTTTTGATATATTCATCAAAAAATGAATTTCTATATATTAACCATAATCTATCATGATAGATATATTTTTGAGGTACAACTCTTAATTCATTATCTCTTTTATTAAATATAATGGTTTTATCATATTTTTCTTTAGTAAAATGAATTACTAAAATTTCAATAAACACTTTTTTAAAGGCATTAACACCATAATCGATAATGGAAACAATGTTGTAGCTTTCATATTTTTTTCTTAATGACTCAAATTCCGGCGTCATTATAAATGTTTTAGGTAAAACCATTATTACGTTATCACTTTTATTATAAATTTTTTCAAGAAATACACCATATATATTATCACAATCAAACGCAATTTTCTTTTTATATTCTTTTTTAGTTTTGGAATTTAATTTAAAGAAAGGGGGATTTCCAATTATATAATCATATTTTTCTCTAAATTCATAATCAATAAAATCAATATTAATTGGAGTAACAACAACTTTTTGGGAATCAATATGATATTTCTTTAATTCATTAATTGTATCCTCCAAAACTGTATTATTTATATCTACAATATCTAAATAAATTTTTTCAGTATTATAAAATTTAGATATAATGGGAATTAGAAAATTTCCACCTCCCACAGAAGGTTCAAGAATTCTAACCTCTTTTTTATCATACTTATCAATACTTTTTAAACAATCATAAATTACTGATTGAGGGGTGTAAAAATCACCGTTTTCTCTAGCTTCTTTCGTACTATTTTTTTCTTCATTAATATATGATCTAATATAAAGATTATCTTTTAAATTATTTTTATTTTTTGAATTAATATATTCATTAAAATCAAGCATATCATTTATGTTCTTAGCTATTTTTTTCATTATTTGAGTAGGAACTGCTTCACCAATACATCTTCTAATATTTAGTTCATTTTTTTTCAAAAAATCTATTCTATTTTCGATAACTTTGTGATCATTTATATCCCCATCAAACCATTTAAATGAATCAGGAATGCTCATTACTTTCATTAATTCTCTAATAGATAAAACCCGATCATCTCTAGGATGAATAGTATCCATCGCCGCTAATTGATCATTTCTGGTTGTGACACATGCACATGGTTTATCCCAATATAAACGTCTATATTTATTTCCCAAGTGGCCTGATTTTAATAATTCTTTTTTGCCATTAACTATTTTATATGGTTTTTTTTCATCGGAATTATTAAAAGCTGATTCTCCCTCTTTTAAATCATGGAGCCATTCTCGCATATAAGAATCATATGGTCTAAAAAAATGTAAAATATCTTTTTCATCAAAATCGTTAGGTTCATCAAGTTTTTTTAATTTTC
>CANQZY010000084.1 GCA_947628455.1 uncultured Methanobrevibacter sp. | reverse complement strand
GGGCACACTTATTGGTTATAATACTTTAAGATATGCATGTGGTGATGAATCATTAGATAATGTTAGTAGGATGAAGTTTTCCACATTAACTAAGAAGGATATTGTTAATGCATATGAAAATAAGATTAATTTAGATATGCATCAAGTTGATAGTGGAATTGCTAGGCATGTGATTGATTATTATTTTGGTGTTAATATATCTAAAGCTTTGATGAAGTCTGTTCGTGAAGCTAAATCTAGGTTTTTGAAGTTATCTGCAGGTAGAGTTCAAACTCCTACTCTTTCTATTTTAGTTGATCGTGAAAAGGAAATTAAAAAATTTGTACCTGAACCTTATTGGTTGATTAAGGCTCTTTTAGTTGATGATATTATTGCAGATCATGTTGATGGAAAAATATTTGATAAAAAAAGAGCCCAAGAAATATTTGATAAATGTCAAGGTAAAGATGGTTGGGTTAAAAAGATTAATTTATCCAATTCTTTTACTCGTCCGCCTGTTCCTTTTAATTTAGGTGGTTTGCAATCTGAATCTTATAATGTTTTCGGATTTTCACCTAAGAAAACTCAAAGTATTGCTCAGAATTTATATTCTGCGGGTTATACTTCTTATCCTCGTACTAGTTCTCAGAAACTTCCGGCTAGTTTGGATTATAGAAATATTTTTATGCAATTGTCTCATGATAGTGAATTTAAAAAACATATTAGTCAACTTCCATCTAAATTAAATCCTAATGAGGGTAAAAAGGATGATGCTGCACATCCTGCTATTCATCCAACAGGAATATTGCCTGATAAATTAGGTAAGGATGAGTTGAAGATTTATCAGCTTATTGTTTATAGGTTTATTTCGGTATTTTTTAATAAGGCTAAATTTGAAACTATGAGTGTTAATATTGATATTGAGGGTGAGGGATTTTCATTTAGACGAAGAAGGGTGGTTGATCCGGGTTGGATGGATCATTATCCTTTTAGAAAGATTGATGATGAGGTGTTTCCTGATATTAATGAGGGTGATAGTTTAGGTGTGGATGAGATTATATCTGAGGAGAAGGAGACTAAGCCTCCTGCTCGTTATAATGAGGCTTCTTTGGTTAAAGAATTGGAGAAACGTGAGCTTGGAACTAAAGCTACTCGTGCTGATATAATTGCTAAATTGTATGATAGAAAATATATCTCTGGAAGTAAAATTGAAGTTAATCAACTTGGAGAGAATATTATTGATACATTAACTGAATATTGTAGTAATTTGACTTCAGAGGAACTTACACGTGATTTGGAGAATAAGCTTGAAGGTATTAATGAGGATAAATCAAGTAAAGAAAGTGTTATAAGTGAAGGTAAAAGTGAAGTGTTAGATATATTATCTGATGTGGAGAAAAATGAGAAAGATATTGGATCTAAGTTATATGATGCTTATCAGGAAAGTAATATTATTTGTCCTTGTAAATGTGGTGGGAATTTAATTAAACGTTATTCTCCTAAAACTCGCAGTTCTTTTGTGGGTTGTTCTAATTATCCTGATTGTAAAATAACTTATTCTCTTCCTAAAGGAGCTAGGTTTTTAAAGCGTACTTGTGAGAAGTGTGGTCTTCCGATTATTTCTTTCGGAAAACCTGTGCAGCATGCTTGTCTTGATCCGGATTGTGGTAAAGATAAAGTTAAATCTAATAATGAGAGTATGGGAAGTAAATGTCCTGAATGTGGTGAGGATCTTATTAAACGATCGGGTAGGTATGGTGATTTTGTAGGTTGTAGTGGGTTTCCTAAATGTAGGTTTACTTGTGCATTAGAGGAACTAGATTCAATTTTGAATAATTCTAAATAAAACAGAAAAAAAATCCTCTACTTATGGGTATCCAAAATATTTAATAATGTTTAAAAACTAATATAGTACTCAATAAAAATATTTTACTTTTTTTGTGTATTATATTTTTATTTTATTTAGAAATTATTATATAATATTTTATATAATACTCTTATGGATTAATACAATATGATATTTTCCTTTATATCTTTATATTTTAGTAGAGTAAATAAAAAAAAATAATATCTCTATTTTTTTTTATAAATGAATGAGGGTTAATATACTAATTAGATAAATGAGGATTTTAATGAATAAGAAAACAATATTAACAATATCTAAATCAGTTATTATTATTATAATATTATTAGCTGTTGTTTTTGCATTAAGAGCTCCTGCTGCTGATTTAAACTTTTTTTCACCAGATCAGAAAGGAGAATATGTTGATGCTAATGGTCTTCCTTATTTTAGTGAAATGGATTCATATTATAATTTAAGGTTAACCGAGAATTATATTACAACTGGTCATATTGGTGATGAGGTTGTGAATAATTCTGAAATGGATATGCATAGATATGCTCCTGATGGTCAGTCTATTGACTATGAACTGGGTATTGTTTATGTGACGGATTTTTTATATAATCTGGCAAATCAATATGGTGATTATACTGTTTATGAAATAGCATTTTGGACTGGTGCATTTATTTCTTGTTTATGTGTAATTCCAGCATATATTTTCGCTCGAAGATTAACTAATGATTATGGTGCTATTGTAGCAACTGTTATTATAGGTCTTGCTCCGAATTATTTCGCGCACACATTTCCTGGATTTTTCGATACAGATATGTTTTATTACATATTCTCGTTGTTTTTCATATTATTCTTTATGGAGACGTTGCGAACCAAACATTGGCCATTAAAGATTATATTTGCAGTATTTTCTGTTATATCCATAGGTTTGTTCTCAATATGTTGGACAGGGTATATCTTTTATGTGGCTATGATGGCATTATTTGCACTAATTTATTTGGTCCTTTGTTATATCTTTAAAATTGGAAACACTGATGTTAATAATTATTCAAGTAGACTATCTTGGTTTGTGCATCAAAAAGATTTATGGTCAGTTGTTTTGATTGCTGTTATTGGAATTGTTGGATTAGGTCTAACAAAAGGATTTTCAGGAGATTCAGGAATATTTGGTCAAGTAGTTAACTTACTTAACTTACAATCCTCTTCATCTGTTGTAGGAGGATTTCCTAATGTACTGGTATCTGTTGCAGAGATGCAAATACCTAATCTTGTAGGATCAGGTATGGACGCTGCATTTTTAGCTAATACTAATGGTGTAGTCAACGGTATTGGTGGAATACTAGTATTATTCGTTGGTTTATTTGTATTATACATTCTAGTTACCAGATTATGGAAATTAAGATCTGTGAAACCTAAATCCCAAATTGACACCAACAAAAAACCACATAAATCTAAAAGAAAATCTTCAGCTAGCAGACTAGATGAAAAACTTAAATTCAAAATATCATTCAACGAATTAGATGAATTCGGCTCCCATGACGAAATATCCAAATCTAAACACATAACATTAATGTATACTACATTATTTATCGTTTGGACTGTTGTTTCTATTATTGCTGTAACACAAGGTTCAAGATTCACAACCACATTAGTATTACCATTTGGTTTTATGGCAGGTATCTTTGTAGGATATAGTGTGGAATACTTGAAAACTAAAGAAATTAAAGATAAATGGTTAATGGGACTCATTGTACTTACAGGTGTTCTTGCAGGATACCCATTTGTCACAATCAATGTTTTATTAGGTTTAATTATCATTGCAGCATTTATTATTCTCGGAGCAATATCCATATATGGTGTTAAAAATAAATCTGCTTCTTCAACTAGAGTGCCAGTTAAAAAATATATTGCTATTATAGCAATCGTCATTGCTTTAATATCCCCAACTGTTTGTGGGGCATATCAAACCACAAACCAAGTAGTTCCTGGTACTAGTGATGCAATGTGGGATTCCATGACATGGATCAAAGACAATACACCAAACAACACAGTAATCACATCCTGGTGGGACTTTGGTTATTTATTCGAAATCTCTGCTGACAGACAAGTAACCTTTGACGGTGGTTCACAAGCAGGTGAGAGAGCATTCTGGCTAGGTAAGGCCATGTCCACAGATGATCTGCAATTATCTGCAGGTATATTCAGAATGCTAGATACCACAGGAGATAAAGCTGTCGCAGCATTAAATAATGTTACCCATAATTACGAAAAAACCACATCAATATTATGCCAAATACTACCAATGACTAAAGATAATGCAACAAACACTCTAATCAACAATTACCATCTAAATAATGCTCAAGCAGACAACGTCACACAATACACACACCCCGACAATCCAAGACCAGTAATATTTGTAGCAAGTTCAGATATGCTTCAAAAAGCAGGCTGGTGGAGTTACTTCGGTAACTGGAATTTCTCAAATCAAAGTTCAGTAAATTACCAATACATTGTACCCGATTCACAAGTAGAAATCGCACCCGGACAAACAGTACACTTCACCATGTTAGATGAAGAACAAGTAAAATACAATGTTGTTATTTCAAGAGGAACAGGAAATAACACAACCACAGCATACACCGAAGCATTATACAACGGCGAACCACTCAAAGTTAATGATTCAGACTACAACCCACTAAACATCTCCAAAATGATAGTATTCGAAAACGGATATCTAACCAAAAACGAATCCGTCGGAGATATCAAAGACGCCAACTACACATTATACTTAATGGGTGAAGGCAACTCCTATACTCCAATATTAATGAGCAATGAATTAGAAAATTCAATGTTCACACGCCTATACCTAGAAGGAGGATTCAACCAAGACATATTCACACAAGTACACATGGATAATGGAGTTTCACTATGGCAAGTAAACTTTAACAACACCATAGCCGGCGGCGGATCACCAAACACAAACACTACATAAAAAAACTTAAAAAATTAGGATTATTTATTTTATACAAAAAAATCCTAATTCTTTTTTTTAAAATTTTTTTCAAAATATTAATATTTTTTCAGTGATTTAAGTGGGAATTGAAGAAAAAATTAAAGAAATAGAAGACGAAATACAAAAAACACCCTACAATAAAGCCACCTCTCACCATATCGGCAAACTAAAAGCCAAAATCTCCAAACTCAAAGAAGAATCATTACAAAGAAGCAGCTCATCAACCAAAGGCCAAGGATTCCACGTTAAAAAATCAGGAGACGCCACAGTCGTACTCGTAGGATTCCCCTCAGTAGGCAAATCCACACTACTAAACGAACTAACAAACGCCGAAAGCAAAGTCGGAGAATACCAATTCACAACACTAGACATAGTACCCGGAATCATGCAACACAAAAACGCAAAAATACAAATATTCGACATACCCGGAATCATCACAGGAGCAAGCACAGGCAAAGGAAGAGGAAAAGAAATACTATCCGTAGCCCGAACAGCAGACCTAATAATAGCAGTAATCGACACACTCAACCCACAACACATAAACACCATACAAAAAGAACTCGAAAACATAGGCATACGACCCAACCAAAAACCACCAGACATCACAATAAAACCCAAAAAACAAGGCGGAATAAACATATCATCAACAACCCAACTAACACACCTAAACGAAAAAACCATAAGAACAATAATAAACGAATACGGCATGCACAACGCCGACATACTATTCAGAGACAACGCAACCATAGACCAACTCATAGACACACTCGACAAAAACAAAATATACACACCCATGATAACAATACTAAACAAAACAGACCTAGTAGACCAAAAATACCTCCAAGAA
>CANQZY010000083.1 GCA_947628455.1 uncultured Methanobrevibacter sp. | reverse complement strand
CCGATTATTTTTCCTGTTTTACCATGGAATTTTGGGTGTGGTTGACCATAGTGTATACTTGGATTGATAATAATATGAACTAAATCTCCAATTTTAAATCTTTGCATTTTGTTTGTAATAGGATTAGTTCTACCTTTTCTTTCAATTTTTGTCATTTTTTTCCTAGATCTGCTTCTAGAACCTCTTGATCTTTGCATTATAATAAACCTCTTATATTTTTTTTATATTTCGAATATAAATTTATAATTCGTGCCTGTTTAATATTGATTATAAAAAAAAATTGATATAAAAAATTATCATTTTTTTAGGATAAATTTTATAATATACATTTATTATGTTTCAAAGCTATTAATAAAAGTTTAGGTTATATTATATTTTTATATAATATTTAATAAATTAGAAATAGTATGATAATAAAATATATTTTTTGATTATTTAATTAATTTATGTGATTTATTATGTTACAAATTGCTGTTACTGGAAAACCGAATGTTGGAAAATCATCTTTTTTTAATGCAGCCACATCATCATCAGTTGAAATGGCCAATTATCCGTTCACAACAATTGATGCAAATAAAGCTGTTGGTTATGTAATAAGTCAATGTCCTTGTAAAGAATTAGATGTTAACTGTAATCCAAAAAATTCTATCTGTATAGATGGCAAACGATTAATACCTGTTGAACTTATAGATGTTGCAGGACTTGTGCCTGGAGCACATGAAGGTAAAGGATTAGGAAATAAATTTCTTGATGATTTAATGCAAGCTAAAGTATTAATTCATGTTGTGGATGCATCAGGATCTACAAATGCTGAAGGACAACCAGTTGAAGCAGGATCATATGATCCATTAGATGATTTGGAATTTATGGAAAATGAAATTGTAATGTGGTTATATGGGATTTTAAATAAAAATTGGCATAGGTTAATTCGAAAAATTGAGGCTGAAAAATTAGATATATCTAAAGTAATTTTTGATCAATTGTCAGGGACAGGAATTTCTTTAGAGGATATTATTAAGGCTAAAAGAGATATCCCGTCAGATTATACTAAATGGGAAGAGGAGGACTTTATACAGTTAACACGTAATATTCTGCATATTGCAAAGCCTATGTTAATAGTGGCTAATAAGGCAGATTTACCTATGTCTAAAAAAAATATTGAAAGAATAAAACAAAAATTCCCCAATGTCATACCCGTTTCTGCAGAATCTGAAATAGCCCTTATAAAAGCTTCTAAATCTGGATTAATTAGTTATACACCAGGTGATTCTGATTTTAAAATTCTAAAAGAAGATAAACTTTCAACAGATCAAATCAGTGCATTAGATTATATTAAAAAAAATGTTTTGAATGAATATGGAGAAACAGGTGTTCAAAAGACCTTAAATCACGCTATTTTTGATTTGCTCGATATGATTGTTGTTTATCCTGTTGAAGATGAAAATAAATACACTGATCAAAAAGGAAATGTTTTACCAGATGCAGTATTAGTAAATAAAGGCACTATTCCACGAGAGTTAGCTTATCTTGTCCATTCAGATATTGGTGATAATTTTATGCATGCTATTGATGCTAGAAAACATATGAGAGTATCTAGTGATTATGAACTTTCAGATAATGATATTATAAGCATTATTACAAAAAAATAAAATAAAAGTGATAAGAATGAATTCTGATTTAATTATGGAAAATGTTGAAAAATTAAAAGAAAATCACAGCTGTTCCCAATCAACATTAATGGGACTTTGTGAAAATGAAGATTGTATTTTAGATAGCAAACAATTGTCTATTTTAGGCAGTGGATTTTCTGGAGGTATTGGCGGAACATTTGATGAAGGTACTTGTGGTGCTTTAACTGGAGCTATAATGGCTTTAGGTTTGTTGGAAAATGATTCTAATTTAATAAAAAAACATTCAAAAGAATTATTTGAAAGCTTTAAAGATAAATATGGTTCTGTTGAGTGTGGAGTCATATCTAAAAATGGAGAGGACAAATCTCCTTGTCTTGGATGTTGTTTATTTATATCCCAAAAAGTTATTGATTTACTATATAAAAAAGAAGAAGAATAATTTATTATTATTCTCTAATTTTTATACTATAATCATTTTTTTTTTACTATTTTATCAAGTATTAATATTACTTTTCATATCAATTTACTAGCATGTGAAGTTTGTTTATTAATATAATGTAGTCATTTTTTTTTAGGTAGTCGATTGATACTTTGATTGTTATTAAATTTTTTGACTTTAATTTTGTATTTTATGTGTATGAATTGAATATCAACTAAAATTTTATTGTTTTAATTAAAATTCATAGTTTTTATGTTAAAATCATTTTTTTATAAACAAATTACCTAAATTAATAGTATTATTTAAATAATATATATTAATTAAATTATAATATAAAAATAATTTTTTTTTATAATAAAGGTGGTATTTTGCATCCAAGACCTAGTCCCATAGCTGCTTCTATATATACTTTAAGAGATATGAATGTTGATGTTATTATAATACATGGTCCTCCTGGTTGTTGTTTTAGAACATCTAGATTACTGGAAAGTGATGGGGTAAGAGTACTGACAACAGCAATGAGTGAAAATGATTTTATATTAGGGGCGAGTGAAAAACTTGAAGAGACTTTAAAAGAAGCATATAATATGTTTAAACCAGATTTGATAGGTGTGGTGGGAACATGTGCTAGTATGATAATAGGTGAAAATTTAAAAGAAGCTATAGATAATGTGGATCTAGATTGTACGGTTATATCTGCAGAAGCGCATGGTGGATTTGGAGAAGGAGATAATACAGAGGGAGCAATATTAGTATTAGATTCAGCGGTTGATAAAGGGGTTATTGATAGATCAGAAGCGGATAGGCAAATAGAAATGCTTAAAAAAGCAACAGAGATCGAAAAGACTCGTGGAATGGCTAAAGATGAGTATATACCTCCTAAATTTGGAGATTCTAAAGAATCTTCCGCCAAAAAAATAATTAATGCACTAAAAAATGATAAAAAGGTTGTTTTCATATTAAATGCTAAAAAAGAAACATCATATTTATTTGCAGACATTTTAAACTTTGATTATAAAAAAATAAATCCAAATAATCGGCCGATTTATATTGCTAATTTAGATGAAAATATAGGTCTTTCAAGAATAAAAAATCATGCACAAAATATTAAAGAGCAATTAAACATAGATTTTGATAATATTTCAGGGGGTTTAGATGAATATCCCATATCCGGTAAAAAAGCGGCAGAATTTTTAAAAGATATGGATGTGGATATGATTGTGGTAGCAGGTGTACCTCATGCTTTTCCTATTGAAGAATTTGATGTTGAATCAATAGCAATTACAGATGGTCCTAGATTAGTAGAACCTTTAAAAAAATTAGGATATGATAATGTACTTGCAGAGTTAGATGCACATTCTAAGACTTTAGGCACATCAAATATAGTATATTCTGATTTTGGATCGATAATAAGATCAGTTATAGAAGAGGAGAATGAGAAATGATCACTATTATTGATTATAAAAGTGGGAATCTTAGAAGTATATCTAATGGGTTTAAAAAAATAAATTGTGATGTTGAAATCACAAATGATGTTGAAAAAATATCTGATGCAAGTCATTTAGTTTTACCTGGAGTAGGGGCATTTGGATCTGCAATGAATAATATAGAGCCATTTAAAGATGTTATATATGAACATATTAATGATGATAAACCTTTTTTAGGAATATGTCTTGGACAACAATTATTAATGAGTAAAAGTCAAGAATCAAAAGATATTAAAGGACTAAACATATTTAAAGGATCAACAGATTATTTGCCTGTAGATCTAAAAATACCTCATATGGGATGGAACAAATTAAAAGTCATTCAAAAAAATCCAATATTAGAAGATATTGATGGTAAATATTTTTATTTTATACACTCATATCATGTAGTACCCGAAGATAATTCTGTAATATCAGCCACAACAGATTATGGTATAGAAATAGTAGCAAGTTTACATGAAAATAATATATTTTCAACACAGTTTCATCCTGAAAAAAGCGGAAAATATGGTTTAAAGATTTTAAAAAATTTTATCAAAATATAAAAAGTTGATTTTATGGATATGGAAGGATATATAAGGAGTAGAATTAACGAAATCAATAATATAGATGATTTAAAATCTATTCTTGCAACTAGAATAAGAGAATATAAAGATGTTAGTCCAGATAAATCTTTATTAATTGCTGATAGTGTAATTAATGAAGTTCAAACCACAATGGAGTTAGAAAATTCTGATGATGAATTTCTAAAATACATTACTCGTATTCCATGTGCTGATGTTAATATGGGTGAGATGGGTGTTGGATCAAGAGGTGCGGGTGATTTTTTTGTACATAGAAAAATTGCAGAAATAGTTAATAGTACAAATACCCAATCTTTAGTAAATCCTTCAGAGCAAGATGATGGAGGTGTAGTAAAAGCATCGTGTTTAAATGATGATATTTATATTACAACCGCTGTTGATGGTATACATTCTAGATTAAGTGAATATCCATTTCTTGGAGGTTTTCATGTTACTCGTGCAACTTTAAGAGATATTTGTGTTATGGGCGCAGACCCTGTAGCTATTTTAAGCGATGTTCATTTAGCAGATGATGGGGATGTGGGTAAAATTTTTGATTTTACTGCAGGTGTATCTGCTGTTTCTGAACTTGTAGATGTTCCAATTGTTGCAGGTAGTACTTTGCGTGTTGGGGGAGATATGGTTTTAGGCGACCGTCTTGTTTCTGCTGTGGGAAGCGTGGGTGTTTCTAGTTATCCTCCAACTGCAAGAAAAGGCGCAGTACCTGGTGATATTATTTTGTTAACTGAGGGTTCTGGTGGTGGAACTATTACCACCACAGCTATTTATAATGGTTATTTTGATGTTGTATGGGATACTATGAATGTTAACTTTATAGAGGCCGCCCACGTACTTTTTGAGGAGGATATGATTAAAGATATCCATGCCATGACTGATGTTACTAATGGTGGTCTTCGAGGTGATGCAGCGGAAATTTCAGATACTACTGGTCTGGGATTAGAATTCTGGCAAGAAGAAATAGATAAAACAATATCGCCGAATGTTTTAAACATGCTTAATGATTTAGATATTGATCCTTTAGGTGTTTCCACTGATAGTTTAATGTTAATTGTACCTCCTGAGATTGTTGATGATGTTAAAAACACTATTTTTGACGCAGGTGTTTTGATTTCTGAAATTGGTGTAGTAAATAATAGCGGATCTCCTAATTTAATAAAAGCAGATGGTTCTGTTGAAGAGTTAATTCCTTTATTTAGAGAGGCTGCTTATACTAAAATTAAAAAGTTAGTAGGGGATGCCACTCCTGAAGATTTTGAAAAGATGAAAAATCAGGTGCAAAAGGCTGCTAATTTAGCTATTGATAAAAAAGATGCTTTAATTAATTATATTCGCAAATAATTATAATTTTTATATTTTTTTTTTAGTTTATATGTGATTGTTTTAAATATTAAAAAAATTTTATATATAATAATAAATATATTAATAAGTATTTATTCTTTTTTAAGCCTCGATAGTGTAGTTTGGATAACACGTAGGATTGCGGATCCTATTCCCCGGGTTCAAATCCCGGTCGGGGCATTTCAATATTTAATAATATAAAAAAAATATTATATTTTTTCTGTGATATTATATGTTAAATGCTAACAGTTACGTGACAACTCAAAAGGGGATAGGAGGATCTATTAGAAATCAATATGAAGATTTTTATGTAGAAGAAA
>CANQZY010000082.1 GCA_947628455.1 uncultured Methanobrevibacter sp. | reverse complement strand
TAAAAATAAAAAAATAAAAGAAGATTTCAATAATATTCATTTCCAAGTTTCAGAGGATGACATAAAATATTTTGATGACGAGACAGGGAATATACTATTATCACAAATCCCAACACCTATTGTAAATAAAATAAATCCAGGAGATTATGTATCTATAGAATTTATAGATGAAAACGATATTGAAACTCAACAATATAAATTTGTTAAAGTGGATGATGAAGGTTATAAATTTGAATGGGTTGGGGTTGGAATAAATAATTTAGATGAAGATTTTCAAAAAGCTACAGTAGAAACAGGTGATTCAGTGCTTAGTATGGAAACTGATGATGAGGGCAAAGTTGTAGTAACTTCAGAGCCACGTAAAGGCAATGAAGAGGGTGAAGAAATGATAGCCCCACTTTCAGATGAGACTAAGAATAAGATAGAGAATGAAGAAGAACCTACTGAGGAAACTGAAGAAGAAGCAGAAGTTCAAATAGATGAATTAGAGGAAAGTTTTTTTGATAATTTAGGTAGAAAATATCTTCAAGAAGTTTATAATAATGTAAAAGATTTCAAAACTATGCATGGTTATATAGATGGAAATAAAATAAAACTTGAAGGTATGATTACATTTAATTCAGGTAAACAAGTAAAAACACAATTTTTATTTGAAGGTGTAGGTATAACTAAACGAAATAAAATAAAATTTATAGGTGAAAATCTACAAATATCAAATAAAAAGAATGCATTTACACTCAATGGTTCTGTAAAAAATGGTAAATTATTATCAGAATCATTAACATATAACTATAGAGCCAAAGATAAAGCAACAAATAAAAACGTTAGACTTTATGGCACAGTTAAACAATAAATATATTATAAGGATGATAGAATAAGATGAATCTTTATGAGTCAATGAACAATTATTTTGAAAAAACCTTCAAATTAGATGAGGATAAAAAGAAGCCAATGGAAGAAGCAAGAGGTTCTTATAAATTGGCAGTGCAGAAAGCACTTTTAGATGCAGATTTACAACTACCAGATACATCTCCTATGAACAAAAAGGCACAAGAGGAAGCAGTTGCTAAGGCTATAGATATTATCAGAGCTGCAAAGGCTAAGACAGATGATAAAAAAGAATTAGAGGCATACAATAGAGCCCTTATGATCCTTGAACATCGTCCAACCCCAATTGCATTTAGTTCTTTAGGTGCTTGGTATAGTGGTATTTCAATGAGTGAGAGTCGTAAACTTAAAAAGACAAAGACTATGAAAGAATCCAAAAATATCCCGGATATCACAAACCCATATTACAGAGCAATCAAAAGAATAGTAAACAATGATGAAAAAGCAACTGATATAGTTTGGGATTGGCTTATAAGAGACGCAGAACCTTATGGAGAGGACCCATTTGAGGATGATGTTAAGACTTTTGAAAGAAACTTAAGAAGAGATATAAGCATTTATCTTGATACGGCTGATGATAATGGTTTTGATACTTTAAAAAATATTTCTATAGTAGCAAAAGCTTTAGGCCCTGGTTATGAAGATTGGATCTTTACAGAAGGTTGTAAGAGAAATAGAAAGCCAATAGGAGAAGATCTTGGTGCAGATATTGAAAAATACCAAAAATATGTAGATTATGATATGAAACATTATGGTAGAATTTCAAATAAAACCCAGAGCTTTATTGATGAAGCAGGTCTTCAAGTAATTAAAGATCAATATGGTGATTATGAAGTTACGGCAGGGCATTATAGTGAAGGTTGCAAATCTAATCATAAAATGAGTAAAAGCTTTAGAAATCGTAAAAAAACAGAAAGTAAACATAATTATTTTTCACGTAAATCATTAAAAGAAAGTCGTAGAACAATAAAAAGGCCTACATCAAAGAAATTAGGTGAAGCTTTACTAGATACTATAGGTGTTTCTAAAAATTCTGAAGATATAGAAAAGCTCCAAAAACTAATAGATTGGGATTTAGATAATTTAGGCTATATTAAAGATATAACAAGAGAAAAAATATCCAAATATGGTTATAAATTAGTTAAAGATTTCAACTCAGATACTTATAAAGTAGTGGATAAAGTATATCCAAATGATTATTATAGAGAAGGTTGCAAATCAAGGAAAGCTCGAAAGAAATTAACTGAAGAAAAAAAAGACCTTTGGGATACAATTTATAGTGAACTTACAGAAGATGGCTCACAATATATAGCTTCAGAAACAGGTAAACCTAGAATAAATAAAGGTGCTGGTTATAAATATGACGACCAAATAGCTGTTGATAGAGCAGGAAATATAGTTGTTAAGGTAAAAGAAGAAAGGGATCTTAAGGCAGCTATAGATATTGCAGATAACCATAAAAATGAGGGTGTAACTTATAATATTAGTGAAAGTAAATATGATAAGAAATACCCATATTGGATGACAATAGAAATACCTCAAGAAAATCTCCATGAAAGTAAAATTACAGAGAAGAGATGGCGTTATCAAGTAAGTGATAAAGTAGCAAAAGAATTTAGAGATGCTGTAAATGCTGATGATGATGATTATGAAAGAGTTCGAAAAGCTATTTTAGCCGTTTATGATGATATCCATGATAATTCAAATCTTTTAGATGATGATGATTATGAAGATTGGACAGAAGAAGTAAAAGATATTGATTTAGATGATGAAGAATCCGCACAATCAGAACTTAATTTTGAATTATCAAATCTTTATGATTTCTGCGATAATGTAAGTATTTGGATTGGTATTTAATGAAAAATTTACAATTATTACCCTCCTCTCTCATTGCGGGGAGGAGGGTAAATTTTTGTTTATGGAGGGAGTTAAGTGTTCCCACTAAATGAAGATAAAAGAGCAGAACTTCTCTCCAGAGGACGTAGAGGTGAAAGAGAGAAGGGTGATGGAAAGACCAGATATGAAAAAAGAGTAAATTCTAAAGTAGCCACTACAGTTAAAGAATTTAATGATATAGATATGGAATCCCTATTTAAATATAGTATATTAACAGTAAATGTACCAGTAGTAGGGGAGACAGATAATTATTTAGTTAGAATAAAATTTGGTGGTTTCTTAGATGAGATAAGAAACCAGTTAAAAAGAAATAATAATAAATTAGAATTAAAAATAATATTGAAAGCATTAACATCATCATTTGATAAAGAAGATGTTTATATAAGATGTACATGCCCTGATTTTCAATATAGGTTTTCATTTTGGTTATCTATGAGTAAAGTAATAGCAGGAGCACCAGAAAATAGACCTTCAAAAATAACTAACCCAAAAAATACATTAGGCTCAGGGTGTAAGCACCTAATGTTAGTGTTATCAAATAATAAATGGGTTATGAAAGTTGCATCTACTATATATAACTATATATTATATATGGAAAAGAATAGACAAAAACAATACGCTGATATTATATACCCAGCTATATATAATAAAAAATATGAAAAACCTGTTCAATTATCTTTTGATGATAAAGATGATATTAGTGATAAGAAAATAATTGATGTAGCAAATGAAATAGGAAAGAAAAGGGGTCAATTCCAAAAAGGAAATCCTTATAGATTCCAAAAGAAACCTACAACACCTGGAAAGGATCAGTTAAGTATAGAAGATGAGGAGTAATATTTTGATACATAATAGAAGATTATATCTTAGAGAAAATAAACAATTTCTAACAGAAGAGAAAGATCCTAAATATATAAAAGTTATTAAAAAAGCAAATAAAGGTAAAGATTTAGTTTACTATATAGATGGTAAACAAGTAGAAGAAAAAACTTTTATATCCAGAATAAATGCAGCGACTGAGGGTGAAGGTTTAAAGATGTCAGGTCAGACATGGGATAATTTCGTAAAAGGTAAAGATACTCTTATGAACAAGAATCCAGATGCAGGCACACCAGAATTTACATATAAGATAGGTTTAGCAACTGCAGCTAAAGAAGAACCTAAGAAAGATGATATAGTAGCAGATAAAGAATCAGAATTAGATATAGTTCCTATGAAAATTGATGATAAGTGGGTATATGCCCTTAGAATAGATGGTAAAGATGCCCTTACTTTCAATTCTATGGAGGCTATGAAATCAGCCTTTGGAAAACTTTTGAATAAAGCAGGTAAAATAAGTAAACAAACTTTAAGTGATCTTGAAAATGAAAAATCATCCCAAGGTTACAATAATTCCGATGGAGTAGATTTTGTAGAAGAGGGCTTCAGAAGAAATAGAAGGTAGGTGAAGATATGAATGTAAAATTCACACAACCTGAAAATAAATATGGGATATTATTAACCCCAGATATTAAATATCAAAGAAAATATTTTGAAGAAATTGTAAAATTATTAGGCATTCAGGTAGTTTATTATGCTCCAAGACCTGGAAAACATTATACAAATCAGACAGAGATAGTAACAAATTTTCAAGAACCTAAAGTTGTTGGTGTAATATTTGATGAACACCCTGATCAAAAATCCCAAAAGAAAATGGGTTGGATCTCAGAATTGCAAGAGGGATCATCAATTATTTCTGTACCTTATGATTTAAATGATATCCAATCAGGTGCATTATTTGCAATACCAAGTGGCTTAGATCATACACAAGGTAGATTATTTAGAGTAGTTCAATTATCAAATATTATGGTATACCCAGCATCTATAACTTGTGAGATAGTGCCAGAGTATGAAAATACATTACCTTCTAGTAAAACATTAGATTTAACCCAACATGATTTTAATTTACTAAGATCTGAGGATGGAGATTAATTATGAAATTAAAATTAATTGAAGCTGTAACAAGACAACTCCCATCAGAATTAATAGAAACAGATGTTGATGAAGTTGATAAAATTATAAAAAATAGTGATTATTTTCCTAATCAAAATCTAATAAAAGGTATAGAAACGGAACTTGTACAAGCCATTACAACTTATGGTAAAAATCCAGACAATAACCCATTCCTTAGATTTGCAATGGATGAAGAAAATAGCATCAAACAAATAAGTCCAAATCTTTCAAAAAAATTATATAATGCTTTTGCACAAGATGATATAGATTTTGATAGTGAAATAGATATAACTAAATGGATTTTTAATGATAATGCTTATAATGGCGGTGAATTTAAATTAAATTTATTTTTAATATTATCGGATCCAGATAAACTAAGACAATATGGCATTGATAAAAATGCTTTTAGATATATAGATAAAGATGAATTAGATGAAAATGAAGTTAGTGGTTTAGGTTTTGGTAGGGGTACATTATTCAACTTAATACTAGGGTCAAACGATAATAAAGCATTAACTAAGTTAACAGATAAATTTCAAGCCACTTATAGTAAAAATAAAAAACAGGATGATGAAACTTCACAAACATTACAAGGTTCAGAAGACGAACAAAAGAAAAAACTTTATGATTATTACAGAGCACGTACAACAACTAATATAAATGATACTGAATTACAAAAAATAATTAATGATAATTATAAAGCAAAATTAGATATATCAAGATTAAAAGCATTAATAAATAAAGCAATAGATAATAAATTAAAATTAGAAGTATCTTAAAAGAAAACATAATTTTTGGAGGCGCTATGTTTCTTGAAATATTAAATGAGGATGGTTTACAGTTAGAGGGATTTTGTGAATATCTAATCCCTTTAATCCAAGAATATGCAGAAGATGAGAGCCATTGGGACCAAGATCAAATAAATAAATGGGATAGTGAATTAAGAACATCCCAACTTAATTGGGCAATAGATGCAAATAATACACCTATCATCCCGACAGTTAGGTTTATAATAAATGAATATTTTGATAATTTACATTATTATAAAATGTCAGGCTCATACCTCATAACTTCAGATAAAAATTTATTG
>CANQZY010000081.1 GCA_947628455.1 uncultured Methanobrevibacter sp. | reverse complement strand
AAATCGCTTAAACTACACCATTGTTTAGAAATTAATTCCAATGTTTCTTTTGCATTCATTTAGTCACCTCTCTTTCATTGATTTATATATAATTTGAGGATATTAGTTAATCCACAACTTCCGTGCCAATAGGATGTTTGCCTTGCATTTGTTTAACGAGTCGGCAGATATCGGCGATTTCCAACTCTATTTAATTTTCAAAGAACAATATCTAGGTGTAAAATGTCAACTTGTAATTGATTTTAAAAGTGCCAAATTGCACCTAACAATTACAATATAACACCTTTGGTGTAAATTGTCAACCTCTAAATTAAAGAAAATATATTTTTATTAAATTTTGATAAAAAATAGACAAAATGCACCACTTTGTGATATAATTAATTACGAAAAGGAGGCATACTGTGAGAAATAAGGAAAAAGATACAATTAATATTGTAATAGGTAGGCATATGGCTGAATTAAGAGCAAAATTTAATTTATCTCAAAAAGAAATATGCCAAGTTATTGGTGTTAATAGAAACACATATAAGGATTATGAAATAGGTAATAGAACAATACCACTTCAAATATTAAGAGATTTATCAAAATTTTATAAAGTATCTTCTGATTATTTTTTTGAAGATATGCCTGAATTAACTGAAAAAGAACAAAGACAATTATTTAGATATTCTACAGCTGTTGCTAATGATAAAGAAAAATATATTGCTTTAGATTTAACTAATCCAAATGCTATGAAAGAATATTTTGATAAAGAAGAAAAAAAAATACAAAGTAAAGTAAGATTAAGAGTTAAGCAATTAAGATTAGATAATAATAAAACACAAGATGAAATTGCTAAATATTTAAATGTAGATAAATCAACATATAATAAATATGAAAATGGTAAAAGAAAGTTTAATAATGATGTAGTTAAAGAATTAGCAGATTATTATAATATTAAGGTTAGTGATATTGTAGATTAATAAGTGACAGGAGTGACACGAAAAAATGGGTGTACCCCACACATAAATATCCGTCATTGCCGTCACTAAAAATAGAATGGAGGAATATATTATGGAAAATAAATTTAATTTAACGAGAGAACAAAATGTATTTGTTGCTAAAAGAAATATAGTAGATTATATATGGAAAAGTGCCAATTTAGAGGGTATTGGAGTTACATATCCTGAAACCCAAGCAATTTATGATGGTGGTGTTGTTAATGGACTTACTGTTGATAAAATAATTGCTATTAACAACTTAAAATATGCTTGGCAATTTATATTAGAAAATGAAGGAATAGATTATGACTTTAAAGCATTATCTCACTTACATAAATTAACGTGTGATAAATTAGTTTTAGATCAAGATTTAGGTAGATTAAGAACTACTCCCGTAAATATTGGTGGAACTAATTGGAAGCCACAATTTCCTATTGAAAGCCAAATAAAAGAGGAATTAGAAAGATTATTAAATCAAGAAGAGAAAACTAAAACTGAAATAGCAATAGAAGTTATGTTATGGATTATGAGAAGACAAATGTTTATTGATGGTAATAAAAGAGTTGGTATGTTATTTGCTAATAAAATAATGATAGATAATGGATGTGGTATTATAACAATATCACAAGAAAATCAACCAACATTCTTTGAAAAATTAATTAAATTTTATGAATCAGGCGATAATACTGATTTAAAACAATGGATTTATGATACTAGTATTGATGGAATTGATTTATAATCAGTTCCTTTTTAAGTGTAAAAGCATATTTTTTTGTCAAAAATAGTGAGTACGATGATAATTTTTTCAAAAACTATGTTATAATTAAATTGTATTCTATCAGAATAGTAGGTGTCTTGTTTAGACATTGTGTAAGGTGGTAATTTAAGTGAATAATGAAATTAAGGAAATTGCTACATCAGTATATAAATATCTAGGAATGGAAATAAATGAATTTATTACTGATAGATTAGAAGAATTAAATGCAACTATTTTTATGCCTAAAGATAACACAAGAGGTATAGGTGGAGTTATAGTCGGAGATGATAAAACACATTTGACTTGTGGTTCTTTATACCCAATAGAATACTATATAGAAGAATTTAAAAAAGGAAAAAGAGATAATAAAGTAGAAAATACTAATTTAAGTGATGAAGATAAAGATGATAATATTTATGAATATGAGTTTATTCCATACAAAAAGATTGGGAATATATTATTAGATAAAGTTGATGATAAAAATTTCCAACCTAATGGTGTACCATTCTTGGAAGAGCAATCATTTAACCATGTAGTTTGTAGAGCAATAGCAATAGATAGCCCAGAAACTAAAAGAAGAGGAAAAGAAAAATATGTATATATAATTTATGATAATCAAAAGGTTGCATTAACTTGTTCTTTTGTTCATTTTGTTCATAATATAGGTCAAATATGTGAAGATGCTGTTATTATTGATGATGCTGATAACTTAACGAAAGAAAAATGGAAAATAGTTTATAGTAAAAAAATAGGTATAATTGCATATGCTAATCAATTCAATGATGATAAAGATTATTATATACAAGCAATTCATTTTACTGGAAAAGATGCTTTTAATGACTCGATTAGTGAAATTGAAAATAAAAATAAAATAAGGAGTGAAATTATGGACGAGAGTTTTTCATCACAAGCAGTAATAAATAATGAGTTCGACTATTCAAATGTAGTTCCTACTATTGAAGCAATTTCATATTTAGTACAATATTGTGATCAAATGAACAAGCAATTAACAAAGTTAGTTGAAGAAGATGAAGAAAAAAATAAGCAATTTAAATCTGAATATAAGGATTATATGTATAAAAAATCATATGGGCAAGAATTTCAAGTCTATATTAAAGAAAAATCTTACAATAATATAACTTGTAATGATTTTGAATCTTTTTCATCAGCCGTAAAAGGTGGT
This sequence comes from uncultured Methanobrevibacter sp., assembly GCA_947628455.1. Classification (GTDB taxonomy): domain Archaea; phylum Methanobacteriota; class Methanobacteria; order Methanobacteriales; family Methanobacteriaceae; genus Methanocatella. Next base: position 3,062 of record CANQZY010000081.1, on the reverse strand, counting down.
AATCTTAATCAAGTGACTGGATTAGATATAAAATTATGTATGGATTTTTTAAGAGGAAAAGAAGAAAAGTTAGAAGAACACGAAAATTTATTTACTATTATTTTTAATCCTTACGATATTAAATTTGCTAGAAAATCAAATCATAATGATCCAAATATGAATAAAGTTGAAGAACAAATTAATTCAATATTAAAACAATTTCCTGTTGCAAATAGTATTTTTTGCAACAAACAAAATCAGTAAATTGGAGGTAGTTTATGTATAATGATACAATAAAAGTAGCAAATAAAATAATATCAGAAACAGATTTAGCTGATATATTTCAAAGAATGAATGATGAAATAAAAGAAAATGAACAAATTTGTAGGCAAGAAAAAATGCAAAATGAAAAATATGAATGGGATTATCAGCATTGGACTACAAAGGATTTTGAAGGTGAATTTAAATGTGAATTTAACTTTTACGATGATACTAACATTACAGTTGATAATTATAATTCTTTTATTACAATATTTAATAATAGATTACATGAAGTAAAGGATATGTGGATTAGGTATAGTTATAGTTATTGGATACAAAACGGCAGAGATCAAAAAATGGTAAGTAAACATATTAATATGAATATTTATGAATACAAAATGGATATTGAAGTTAATCTAAGTAGTGATGATAAAAAAATGGATGACATTTATCAGTTAATTAAAGATAAAATTCTTCATGCTCCTGAAAGATATGATAGAGTTATTAAAAAGAAAAGTTCTATAACTAATAAAATTGGATTTGCTTTAGGAGCTATACCTAGTTTAGTTATTTGTACATTATTGGTATTTGTTCCTACAATTAGACAAATCTATGGAATGACTTATGTTTTATTTCCAATAGCTGTAGTTTTATTAGCGTTTATGGTAGGCAATACTATATTTGGAGGAAAATTAGATCGTTTGTATTCAACTCTTGTTCCTGAAAAAAAATATGATCATTATGATGCGAATGCTGGTAAAAGTGTATATAAAGATGATATAGAAAAATATCTTGAAACAAGTGAAATTATTATTGGTAAGAATATTGATAATATTAAAAATAGAAAAGAAATAGTAGAACTAGAACAAAAATATAGTAAGTATATCCCAATTGAATTAATAGTTTTATTGGTTATGTCAATCATAATGATAGTAGTTGGAAAACTTATTTAGGAGGATTATAAATGAGTGAGATAAGGACATTATCTGATGTTAAGCAAAGCGGTTTGCTTGGAACATCAAATTTTGATAGTATTATTAATAATTCAATGCAAGTATTAAGTGAAAATCCTGAACTCATTTCTCAAAGAGGAATGGATATTGGAGATACACCAATATCTCCAATGGCTTTAGATGATGATTATACTCCAATGCTTTTCTCACCTGAAGTTATGGCATCTTATAAAAGATTAGTGGATATTATAAACGTTCCTGAAACTGCAAAAGAATATTCATTTGTCTTATTAGGGAAATCAGGAACATTAGGAGGTCAAAAATGTTACTTGATAGACCAAATGATAGATTGTAATTCTCAAGAATCTGATTTAAGTAGTAGAGTAACTAAAATGGATGAGCAAAAACTTAATCAATCTGTTCAGTTTGCTTTGCAAAATGGTTATGATTTCATTAGTATTGGACACACTCATCCTAATATACCTGAAGAAGAAAGAACTACAACTATTGCAAATTATTTATCAGGTGAGGTTAGAGATAGTGAATACATAAGAGAAGCAGGACTTAATTTATCATTACAAGATTTTGTATCTTACGAAAGCTTGTATCAATATTTTGCAAAAAATCCAAATATTAGAACTGCTCAAACAGTAATAATGTTTAATGGCGAAATGGCGATGGTAAGTAAAACAGGTTCAAAATTAAGTAGATCAGCAGTTTTAATGGATAGAACTACAGGTGAAGAAATATATGTTTCTTCAAAAGAAGAATATAATAAAAATAAAGGTAATGTTTTATAGAAAGAAGGTTATTAATATGGAAATTATAGTACAAGGAAAAGGAGTTGAATACTTTGCTCCTGATGAAGTTGTTTTAAATATTAATTTTAATACAAAAGGATTGACTTATGAAGAAGTTTTGAGTGAAGGAACAAGAAATGTTCAACGTTTTGTTAATGAGTTATTGTTAAAAAATGGTTTTCAAAAAGAAGATATGAAGACAAGAAATTTTGTTATTCGTGAAGAAACAAAATATAATAATATAACTAGGAACTATGATCATGATGGATATTCTTTTAATCAAATGGCAGTATTAAGATTTGATTATGATAAAGAATTGATGGCAAAAATGATGGTTGCAATATCAAGATTAGAAAATGCTCCTATGTGTCAAATAAAATTTGAAGTTAAAGATGAAAAAGAATGTAAGAGAAAAATATTGGCAAAAGCATATAAAGATGCCGAAGTTCAAGCGCTTGCTATTGCTGAAGCATCAGGAAAAACTTTAAAATATTGTCAAAAAGTTGATTTTAAACCTTTTACTACTGAATATGTTTCTAATGCAATGATTGGTTCAGACGTGATGTATGCCGAAAAAGCAGTAAGAGGAGCTGCACAAACAATTGTAAATACATTTACTCCTGAAGATATTGAATTATCAGAAACATTGTATTGCCTATGGATTGCAGAATGATTTAATGTATTTTTAGGTAGCATTTAGGTAGCAAAATTTTCAATTTTTGTTTTAAAACTTTAAATGATATTAAAAATAATTATTTAAATTTATTGAAAAATAAGTAAAAAAAGGGTAAAAAAGTGCAAAAAGATACATAATCTTAATGCCCCCTGAAGAGTCAGCGAAGGCTGGCTCATTTTGTTTTTTTTATAGGAATTATAGGAGTTTAAGCAACAAAGGCAAAACTGTTGAATGAATTTTTAGGTGGCATTTTTTGATAATGTTGCAATGAAATTAAAAATATCTTTTCACAATTTAAAAGTGTTTTCGGTTCGTAATTTGAAATATATGAAATCTTTTTATCATGAATATAAAGATGATAATGATGAGTTTGTGCAACTAGTTGCACAATTG
>CANQZY010000080.1 GCA_947628455.1 uncultured Methanobrevibacter sp. | reverse complement strand
ACTAGCAGCAAACGTGCTAAACATGGCAATAATCGGCGGAGGAATAGGACTATACACCTTCAAAGGACTAAAAAAAATTATCGGAATATACCCCTCAATCGCCATCGGCGCATGGTTAGCCACAGTTTTAAGCGCACTTGCATGCGCAATCGAAATGGCAATAGCCGGAACATTCCCACTCATCGCAGGAATCTGCTCAATGGTCCTATACCACATATTCATTGGAGTAATAGAAGCTATTTTAACAGTTATCATAATATGGGCTCTTAGAAAATACAGACCAGACCTACTAGAATGGAAAAAAAATAAAACCACCCAAGGAGCATAAAAAAAAATGGAAAAAAAGAATTTGTATCTAATAGCAATTGCAGTTATTATTTGCATAGCACTAGGATGCCTATCTCCTTTTATAGCATCCACCAATCCCGATGGTCTTGAAAAATCAGCAGAAGACTCCCACGTAGAAGAAACAGAACCACTACTAAAATCACCATTTCCTGACTACACTTTAGAATCTCTAGGAACAACAGGCGAAATATTAGTCCTCATACTAGGAGCAATAATAACATTGATTGTAGCTTACAGTTTAGGAAAACTAGTCCAAAAAAGAAGAAATTAAAATCAAATATTATTTCCCCCATTCCCTCCTCCTCTTTTCTTTTATTTTTATTTAAAAAAAAAGAAAAATTATTTTCCCCTTGGAGAATACAAAAATATGGTAAACATCAAACAAACATTAAAATTAGACACACTAGCATCTGGAAATAGTGTAATTCATAGATTAGATGGAAGAGTAAAACTTATATCCACAATAATAATAATCATATACTGCATCTTTTCATCAAAACTAATCGTACCCCTCATACTCGAAACCTACTTATTAATCATAATATATCTATCCCAACTATCTTTTACAGATTCATTTAAAAGAATACTACTACTATTACCATTTGGAGCAATGATCATAATATTCCAACCATTCATCCAACCCGGCAATATCATATGGAGCTACTCTTGGCTAACAATTACTGATAAAGGACTACAATTCGCAATCTTACTATTATCAAGACTAATAGTCGCACTAACAGCTATTGTAATCCTATCATCAACCAGCCCCATACAACAAATAGTCTATTCATTAAGAAAACTCAAAATACCCAAAGATTTAGCCATGATTCTAAGCATCATGGTCAGATTTCTATTCATGTTCATCGATGAACTAGAAAATATAAAAAAAGCACAATCCTCAAGAAACTTTGACATACACAGCAAATTAACCCCTTATAAATGGAGACTTAAACAAGTAGGATTCACCATAGCCATGATGTTTTTAAAATCTTACGAACAAGGAGAAAAAGTCTACCAAAGCATGATTAGCAGAGGTTTCAGCGATAAATCCAAATTGTACAGTGAAAAAGAAAAATTAGGAAAAAATGATTATTATTTTATTTTATCTTTAATAATAACCCTAACTATTTTAACAATTATATTAACCCTATTCACAGGAGACATTAGTTATCTTGGTTATAATTTAGCATTAAATTAGGTGAAAAAAAAATGGACAAAGTCATACTAGAAAGCAAAAATTTAAATTATATCTACCCTGACGGCACTCATGCTATTAAAGATATTAATTTTAAAATCAATAAAAAAGAAAAAGTTGCAGTTATGGGACAAAACGGTGCTGGTAAATCCACACTTTTCCTACATTTAAACGGTTTAATAGAACCCAGTAGCGGTTCCATTGAAGTGTGCGGCGAACCTATTGAATATAATAAAGAAAAACTACTACAAATAAGACAAAAAGTAGGAATCGTATTTCAAAACCCCAATGACCAACTATTCGCACCCACCGTAGAAGAAGACGTTGCATTCGGACCTATGAACCTAGGACTAAAACAAAAAGAAGTTCAAAAAAGAACACAAGAAGCACTAAAAATGGTTAAAATGGAAAACTATAAAAAAAAAGCACCATACCACCTTAGCGGAGGACAACAAAAAAGAGTAGCAATCGCCGGAATAATCGCCATGAAACCCCAAATAATGATTCTAGATGAACCCACAGCAGGACTAGACCCCCAAGGAATAGACGAAGTACTTACAATCATAAACCAACTTCACCAAGAAGGAATGACAATTATAATATCCTCACATGATGTTGAAATAATAAACGAATTTGCTGAAAAAATAATTGTTTTAAAAGATGGAAAAATAATAGAAACCGGGACACCCCAAGAAATATTCTCCAACCACGAATTACTCAAAAAAGCACATCTCAAACCCCCCAAAACAGCACAAATACTAAAAATACTAAACAAAGAAGGTCTAAAAGTTAATTACAATAAAACAAAAATAAAAGAATGCTGTGAAGAAATATTAAAGGCTAAAATAAACAAAAATTAACCTTTATCATTATATTCACCATCATAAGTATCCACTAAATCCCTAATCTCCAAATCCAAAAGTTGCATAAACCGTGAATCCTGCTCAAGATAATAAACCCTATCAGTATAATTTATTAACAAAAAAAACAAATGAGTATGAAATCCCGGATCTCCAAAAGCACCCATCACATTTATACCAGACCTAAGCAAAGTACTCCTAGGAAGATATATTTGACCTGCATGTTTAGCATAAATTTTATCCTTTGTCTCCACAATATAAGGCACATTAGGCTCTAATTTATACACCCAAGCTTTCCTCAAATTCTCAGGATTTTTAAGTTTATCTTCAAGCTCATCATCTGTTAAACCATCCATATTAAAATTAGGAACATCAATTTCTTCAGCTTCCATCAAAACATGCTTGGGAAGTTTTTTACCCGTCTCATAAATTCCAGGAACAACAGGACCCGAACTATCAATCATATAAACTTTCCCCGCCCTTAAATCAATACCCGCAGGTTGATATTGCTCTTCATCAAATTGAGGATATTTTGCTTTTAAAATAACATCACTATTTAACATAAAATATAAAAATCTCCCTATATATATTCCTTTTTAATTTTTTTTTATGTGTTTAAATTTATCTTTTAATTTACTTATAAATTCAAATTCTTGATCATAATTAACATAATTCCCATACCCACATTCAGGACAATGAACTACACTATCACAATTTTTACCACAATTTGCACATCCCCTGTTTGGAATTTGATCAGGATCAAACTCACAACCACACATTCTACATTGCATGAAAAACCTTAATTACTAATATACAAAATTATTATTCTATTTCAATATTTTTTGCTTCATCTTTACGAAGACATACTGAATAACCTTTAACTTTAAACTTAATAGGATCACCTAATGGAGCTACTTTTTCCATTTTAATTTTAGACCCTTTAACAAATCCCATTCCTAATAAATGTCTTCTTAAATCTGCATCTCCATCGTTATTTAATGCTTTTATTGTAACTTCTTCTCCTGCTTTTGCATCAAGTAATGTTTTCTCAGACATAACCATACCTCCTAAAATATAACATTTTTTTAGGCATACCTAAACAACAATCAACAATACACCCAAAAACTAATTAAAAATACTATCTATAAAAACTAATATATAAACATTTGCATTAAAAAAAATAAAAAAAATAAAAAAAATTATTCATCTTCACTATCTTTTCTAGGAAACTTAACACCCTTAATTCCAGATCGACTATACATCAAAACCACCTAAGAAGAAAATCCTACGTAAATCCCAATCCTAAACCAACACCATAAGCTACTAAAGAAACAATATAAGCAGTTACAGTAGTTATTAAAACCATTGTTAAAGGCCATTTCCAACCATTAGTCTCTTGTTTAATTGTACCCAAAGACGCAAAACATGGAACATACAACAAGACAAATATCATAAACACAAACGCGGTTAAAGGAGTAAATAAACTATGAACAGCACCAGCTATACCTACACCCTCCTCGGCAACACCGAATAAAGAGCTTAAAGTAGAAACCACCACCTCCTTAGCAACAACACCAAATAACAAAGCTACAGAAGGTTGCCATTCACCAAATCCTAATGGAGCAAATATCGGAGATATCGCAGTACCAATTTGACCAATCACACTATCCTGTGAACCATATTCCACACCTGCAGGAAAACTGCTTAAAATCCATATAATTATTGAAGCTGCAAGAATAATAGTTCCCGCCTTCCTTAAAAATCCTTTACTTTTCTCCCAAGTATGCAACAAAACACCCTTCAAAGAAGGAACTTTATAAGTAGGAAGCTCCATCACAAAAGGAGAAGACATTCCCTTAAACATTGTTCTTTTAAGAACAGCAGCCACAATAATAGCCACAGCAATCCCTATCAAATAAATCGCAAACAAAACCTGACCCTGATAAGCAGTAAAAAAAGCCGCAATAAACAAAGTATACACAGGCAATCTCGCAGTACATGACATAAACGGCAAAATCATCATAGTAAGCAAACGATCAGACTCATTCTCCATAGTCCTAGTAGCCATAATACCAGGCACACCACATCCAAAACCTAAAATCATAGGTATAAACGCCTTACCATGAAGCCCAACCAATTTATGCATCACTTTATCCATCACAAAAGCAGCTCTTGCAAGATACCCACTATCCTCCAACAAACTTATAATTAAAAACATCAACACAATCTGCGGAAGAAATACAATAACACCACCAACACCACCAATAAGACCATCAACTAAAAAAGAAGATAACATCCCCTCTCCTAAAACAGCCACAATAAACTCACCTAACCAATCAAATCCACCTTCAATCAAATCTTGAAAAGGAGTTCCCAAAGTAAAAACTACCTGGAACATAACATACAATACAACTAAAAAAATAGGAATACCTAAAACTCGATTAGTTACAATCTTATCAATCTTATCACTCAAAGTCGGCTTATCAACTTCCGGTTTATCAATACATTCCTCAATAAGACCATCAATAAAAGCATACCTTGCATTCGCAATAACTTCCTCCGAACCCTCATTAAAAACAGTTCGAAGATGCTTTTTAACATTCTCAACTTCCTTCATTATTTGAGAACCATTATCCGAATTCTCAACTTTCTCCCTAATAATTTCATCATTCTCAAGTAATTTAATAGCAGTCCAAATAGAAGGAAGATCACTCAAAGCACTATCTTTCTCTATATACTCTTGAAGTTCGCCCAAATGCTCCCTTAACTCATCACCATAAACCAACTTTCTACTAGAATCAATTGGATTTTTCGCTTGTTTTTTAACAGTTTTAATAAGCTCATCAAAACCACTCTTATCCTTAGCATTAATTTCAACTATAGGAAACCCCAATAATTCACTCATTTCATCAATATCAATATAATGCTTTTTCTTCTTCGCAAAATCATTCATATTAAGAGCTAAAACAATATTCGCCCCTAACTCCATCATCTGAACAGTTAAATACAAATTTCGCTCCAAATTAGACGCATCTACAACATTAACTATAACATCAGAATCCCCATCAACAATAAAATCCCTTGAAACTATCTCTTCAATCGAATGCGCAGACAATGCATAATTTCCCGGCAAATCAATAACATCAAAATTAGTTCCATCAAATTCAAAATGACCTTCAGCCCTTTCAACCGTTTTACCAGGCCAATTTCCAACATGCTGATGCAATCCTGTCAATTGATTAAAAACTGTAGTTTTACCAACATTAGGATTTCCAGCCAATCCCACAATTAATTCATTCATCAATCATTCTCCCATCAATAAAATATAAAAAAAAATTTTATCAATTACTTCTATTCCAACAATAAAAAAAAAATATAATTTATTATTGAAAAAATTAGTTTAGATAAATTAGGTAAACCTAAACTTATATTATAAATTGTTTTTTATAATATATAAATATTTAGGCAAACCTAACACTAAAAAAAAACAACACCCAAAAAACCCAAAAAAATCCTAAAATACAACCATAATTCCAATTAAAACAAAAAAAAACCACTCACTAACCTAAAAAAAATACAAACCACATC
>CANQZY010000079.1 GCA_947628455.1 uncultured Methanobrevibacter sp. | reverse complement strand
CTATTACAACAACAGCTAAAAAAAAAAGAATAGCTTTTATTCATATTACTATAAAATATTTTTAAGTAAAGGTGTGTGTTTTTATATGTTAAATGCTTTTGATAAATTTGAAATTGGTCAAACTGAAAGTATTGATTGGTGTTTTGAAAATACTCATTTTCAAAAAAGATTACAAGATAATGGTATTAGTTTAGATTTTATTATAAAAACTGTTAAATATGATGAACCTTTACGCTATGAAAAAACAGGGAAAAACCAATATTCTGTTTATTTTAAAGCACCTGCTACTAAAAATTATAGTGAAATAAAAATTGTTTTTGCATGTTGTGATAATAAGATTAATTTAGTTACTATAATGCCTGAAGGAACTACTGAAAGGCAAAAAAATACATTTAAATCAGATAAATATAAAGATATTGAAAAAAAAAGAAAAAAAGCTATTTCTAGTGTGAAATATTCATATTAATACATCCATAATTTCTTATATGTTTTATCATCAATTTTTTCCAGTAAACCTAAATTAACCAGAGATTCAACATTTATTTTAACTTTTTTAGATACTTTATCAGGTGTGGTGAATCTTGTAAAAGAGCTTTGAAATTCTTCTAGTTCTTCTAATTGGAAAATTTTTTTACCTAAATTTTCAATAACATCAAAAACTACTTTTTGCCATCGTGTGAGATTAAATATTATGCTGTTTAAATCATCTGATTTTTCTGTGGGTTTTTCGGGAATTGTCCAATTATTTTCGATTAGTTGGTCTCTTGCTTTTAATGCTTCTTCATAGGTATTATAAACACCAAATACTATGAGCTCGCCGTTTATTCTTTTAGATACATCATATCCTCTTTTAGTTTTCCTTATATTCTTATTTTTTTTAGAATAATGATTAAATTCAGAATTAAGATAACTTATTTTATCATACAATAATTTATCTCTATTTTTTAATGCTTCATTATACGAATGAAAAATACCTAACAAATGAAGTTGACCACTATCCTCTAATATAACAGTATATTCTTTATGAATCTTAAAAATATTACCACTATCATTTATTTTTGAAATATCCCAGTTCAACTCTATTAGTAATCTTTTGATATTCACTGCTTCAGTAAACGCCTTATATCTGCCAAATACCCTCATTTTACCATTATGAAATTTTTGAATAACATACTTATTTTTAACCTTATAAATGTATTTAGCTTTCCTTTTATGCGATTTAATCTCAAAATCTTCTATTACATTATTTCGCTGATTTAAAGCATCTTCATATTTGTCAAATGTTGTTAAAAAACGAATTTTATCATCTAACTTAGCAATAATAACATATTCATCATCTTTTTGAAAAATATTATTATCAATAAAATAATCCATATCCCAGTTATTATCTTTTAGTAATTTTCTTATAAAAACCGCCTCATCATAAGAAGGATAATATCCATAAATATGATCCACTCCATTTTCAAATCTAGAGACTACAAATTGTTTGTGAAGACCATAAATATTGGTGGATATTTTAGATTTTCGAGAAATTATTTGTTCTTTATTTAAATTATTTTCTAGTAGTACGGAATCTTTCAAGTTTTTAAATCTTCCTAAAACATAAAATTGATTGTTATATTTGTAGAAAACAGAATAATGTTTACCATCGTATATGATATTATAATCATCAATATTATTCATATCCCAGTTATGTAGACTTATAAGTATTTTCAGTGCTTTCGCACCTTCTAATGTGCATGCAAATCCATATCTGATGGTTTTATTTTTTATTGATTTTTGAACTATATACCTATTTTTAGAATATCTATAAATATTAGTATGTTGTTGTTTAACTCTAAAATGTTCAATAGCTTCTTTAACCACATGATCTTTTTCATGTCTAGCGTCTTTTAGAGAATCTGATTCATTTAAAACCAGAATACTGTTATTTATAACTATTATAATATAGTAAGATGAATTTATTTTAAAAATAGTTTTATTAATAGACGATAAATCCCAATTATAAAATTCTAAAATTATTTTAGCAATATTAGCCTCTTTAATGGATTTAAACGAGCCGAAATATCGGGTTTTATTATTGCTTTGTTTTACAAGTGAAAAATTAGATTTGGAATTATAAATATATTTACCTTGATCTTCAAGATCATATTCACCTAAATCCACCACTCCTCTGTTTAAATTATCTAAAGCATCATCATAATTATCATATATATTATTAATATGAATAAAATTATTATATTTAGAAATTATATAATACAAACCATTTTTCTTAAAAATAGTATCTCTTTTGGGAAAATTATCCAAATTCCAATCATTATCTTTTAAAATATCAATAACATCATTAAAATCATACGATTGATTTATTCTAGAAAGACAAACATCAATATCATTTATCTTTAAAACAATATTTTCTTCATAATCTTCATTTTTAAAATTCAAAACAACACACCCCAAAAAAAGAATTACTTTTTAATTTAAAAAAAAATATAATAGAAAAAATTAATTATTCTATTTTTTTCTCAGTAAATCCAGTGGGATTTCTATGATAATATGTTAGGATAATCGAAACAACAAGTACTCCTATAATAATCACTATATCAATAATTGCTTCAAATAAAGTTGCTGCTAATATAAGATCATATATACCTTTAACCCAAATACATAGTAAGAATATAGGTAATACGAATTTAATTATAGCTTTCCAAGTTTTACCAATTTTAAATGTGGATTGTTTATTGATAATTTCAATAATAATATCAATTCCATAAATCCAACCAAATATAATACATTGAAGGATAATAAGGAAAAGAATACCAAATTGATTTAGGAATGTATCTACAATAGATACCATATAACTTCCCACACCTGTAGTGAAACATAAAGATATAACTAAACCTACAATTGCCAATATTGTTGTTGCTTTTCTACGTGTCCATTCAAATTCATCTGCTAAAGATTTTGCAAGTGGTTCGAAAAAACCCACGCCTGATGTGATACCTGCAAATAGAATAGATAAAAATAGCAATGGTGCAAGTATTTGCCCTGCTAAGCCCATAGAATTGAATATCGTAGGAAATACTATGAATACTAAACTAGTTCCTTCTGTTATTAAATCAGCAATAGGCATGCCGCTGGAAAATGACATGAATCCTAAAATACTAAAAACTCCAAATGCAGTGAAAATTTCAAACCCTGAATTAGACGCTACCACCAAAAGCACATTATCTGATAATTTAGATTCTTTATCCAAATAACCTGCATAAGTCATTGCAATAGCCTGACCCATCGAAAGTGAAAAAATAATTTGTGCAAATGCTGCAAGCCAAATATTCACATCACCTAAACTAGACCAATTGGGCTGTAATAATTTTTCAATCCCTATCATATGACCCGGAAGTGTATAAAATACTATAATAGCCATTATAATAAATAAAAGAGGTATTAAAATTTTAGAAATCTTACCTATACCATCATCTACAGATTTATGTGAAATATACCATAATACTATCCAAACACTAATTATGGCTATAAAAGTTGGCCACATGAAATTGCCAATATTTGATAAATTAGAGCTTCCACCTACATATGTTGCAAAAAATTGTTGAGGATTACTTCCCCATCCTTTAAATAAACTACTTATTAAATAAACAATATCCCAGCCAACAATCACCATATAATAACAGCAAACCAGAAATACCATTAATGCTAACATCCATCCAACAATTTCCAATTTGGAATTAATTTTTTTTAAAATAAAGCTAAATGAGTCTCTAAAATGAAATCCCACGCCATATTCTAAGATGAGAAATGGAATGCCCATAATCGCAATTGCGCAAAAGTAAGGAATAAAAAATGCTCCACCACCATTAGAGTATAGAACATAACTGAATCTCCATATATTTCCCAGACCCACAGCAGCTCCAATCATAGCCATTAAAAAGGCTAAGTTACTACCCCATGTGTGACTTTCTACCTCACTCATACTAAATCACATTCAATAAAAAAAAATTTAATTATAATAAAACTTAAGTTGTTAATCATATTTAAAAATTATCATTAAACTTAAAAAAAAATATAAAACCCGCCGATAATATAAACTTACCTATTTTTTTTTATTCTTTTTTTATAAACTCTAGAGCCACACACCTCACAATCATCAAACGGATAATCTTGAGGATATACTTTTTTACAACCATAACATATCTTTATCCAATTATAAATATCATAAATACCCTCAGTTAAAACACCCAAATAATCTATATTATTAATTTTTAATTCATTTTGAATCGTATAATCATCTGTTACAACTTTTACTTTCTTACCTTTACCCTTAAAATCAAGAGCCAACGCAATAACCATTTTATCTGGCTGTGATAATCTTAAACCATCACCCGACTTTAAAAGTTTTTTCTCTAAATTCTCTATAGATTCATCTGAAGGCGTTACAATTTGAATTTTACCATCACAAATCGCCTCATCCAACCTAATCTTCGACTTAAAATCCTTAATTTCACAAATTACTTCAGCAACCGTGAAATTATCACCTTTATTTAACGGATAACCATTTATTATCGCCGATGCATCAATAACATAATTAACAATCATACAAATCCAAAAAAAAAACCCTGAAGATAATACTCGCCCTTTTATATATCTTCCCTTACCCATAATTACGTTTATTTTCAATAAAGGATATAACAAATGGCACGATAATTAAAACTAACAACAAAACCCCATCCACTGTAAAAGTCATCATATCCGAATATTGAACAATATTTATCAATCCATTTATCCACAATATAGCAAGTATTACTGGCAAAACATATATAACATATTTCCACCATTTACCTATCTTAAATGAGCTCTTACTATTCAACACTTCCATTAAATCATCTATTTTATATAACCATCCAAACGTTATACACTCAATAATTATCGCAAATAATAATGCAAAATTATTCAAAAACATATCAAATATAGACAAAATAGCGCTTCCTGCTCCTGTTGTAAATATTATTGTAATTAAAAACCCAACAACAGCTATTATACTAACTGCTTTTTTACGAGGTATTTTAAATGCCTCATTAATCGATGATGCAACAGGCTCTAAAAGCGCAATAGCCGATGTTAAACCAGCTATAAAAATACATGCAAAAAACAAAGGACCTATAATATACGCAATAGGGCCCATAACATTAAACACCTGAGGATACACAACAAATGCAAGCCCTGTACCATCAGTTATCAAATTACCCAATGGAATACCTGTAGTAAATGCCATAAAACCCAAAATAGAAAATACTCCAATCGCATTAAATACCTCAAAACCTGAATTAGAACACAATACAATAACCGCATTTTTAACTAAATTAGCATTATCAGGTAAATAACTTGCATATGTTAAAACAATAGCCATTCCCAAAGAAAGTGAAAATATTATCTGTCCAAATGCCGCCAACCATATATCCAAATTAGCCAACTCAGACCATTCAGGTGTAAACATTAAAGTATATCCCATAGATGACCCCTTAAGTGTGAGTGAAAATATAACAATTAAAACTACAATAACAAACAAAATAGGAACAGCATATTGACTGAATTTCGAAATACCATCATTAACCCCTTTATGCGAAATAAACCAAATTAAAATCCACACTATTAAAGAAGACAAAAAAACAAAAGGAACAAAAGTAAAAATTCCAGAAAACCCCTCACTAGAATGCAATACATTATGTATTAAAAAATTATCTGGTTGCGATCCCCATCCTTTAAAAAAACTTAAAATCATATAAATAAGATCCCATCCTACAATTACAGTATAATATGAGACAATAAAAAATATGATCAAACAAACAAACCATGCAAAAGGCTTCAATTTTCTATTTATAGCTTCAAATACTTTTATAAAAGAAGTCTTAAACTTATACCCCACAGTATATTCAATTAATAAAAATGAAAACCCCAAAACTAAAATAGCCACAATATAAGGAATCATAAAAGTTCCCAAACCATGAGTATAAAGAATATAAGGAAATCTCCAAATATTACCTAAACCCACAGCAGAACCTATCATAGCCATTAAAAAACCAAAATTACTATTCCACTGAACCCTACCTTCACCCATAAATTATCACTCTACTTCAGATATTTCACCCTCATCTTCTTCTTCACTAAATAATTGATTAATCATCCAATCAGCATCATACTCCATTATATCATCATAACCCTGACCTAAACCTAAAAATAATATTGGTTTTTGAATAACATAACC
>CANQZY010000078.1 GCA_947628455.1 uncultured Methanobrevibacter sp. | reverse complement strand
TACTTTTTGATCCTGAGTCACTGCTTCCTGAACCTGAACTACTACTACTACTTCCTGATCCACTACTATCTGATGAAGCAGCATCTGAATCTGACCCTCTGCCAGAATCAGTATCATTTGCAGTAATATTAGTAGTATTATTATTCCCTATCCCTGATCCTTCACTACTACTCGAATCTATTCCAGATAAATCGGAAAAGGTGGCATTATCATTAGTTGTTAGCCCATAAGCAGCCACTCCTGCAGCAATACATAAAACAATAATTATGGAAATTATAATGTTTGACTTTTCCATTTTATATTCTTCCTCCATTAATATAAGATACTAATAATATTATTGATGTTTATAAAGAATTTAAATACATATTAATATTTATATATATTTAATACTTAAATTTATTTATCTAAAAAATTCTACTATTATTTTTAGTAATATAATTTTGTTATAAAAATAAAGACTTTCATTATATATACTTTTCTATTTAACTTTTAATGTTATAATATTTAAAGGTATTTAATATAAAAATATATTCCATAGTAGTTTCTAATTAATATAAGAGGTGACATTTTTGACAAACATAAAATCAATATCTCCAACTTCCAGACAAGAGGGGCATGCAGAATTATTAATGGAAGTTGATGATGAGGGAATTGTTACAAAAGGAATGTATTTTAGTATCACTCCAGTAAGAGGTTTAGAGAAAATGGTTCTTGACAAAAGTCCTGAAACTATTCCAGTTTTATGTCAAAGAATTTGTGGCGTTTGCCCAATTCCACATACTTTAGCTTCTGCTGAAGCAGTTGATGCTTCTTTAGATATTGAAGTACCTAAAGCAGGTAAAATATTAAGAGAACTCACATTACTAGCACATAATATTAACAGTGCAGCTATTCATCATTTTTTAATAGCTCCTGATTTTGTACCTGAGGATAAATATGCAACAGCAATTCAAAGTGTTTCAGCTGTAAGAAAAGCTACTCAATACCTTGTAGATGTTGTAGCAGGTGAAGGAATTCATCCATCCGATATTAGAATTGGCGGAATGGCTCAAAATATTTCACCATTAGCTAAAGAGAAAATAACTGAAAGAATGACAGATTTAAAAGGAACTCTTGAAAATCATGTTAAATTAATGAAAGGATTTATTGAAGAGTCAGATTTACCTAAAGGTTTAGGTGTTGTTGATTCACCTTTATTTGCTACAACACAATTTTATGGTGATGTCAATGATTTTAATTTAGATGATGTAACTGAAGTATTACCTGAAGCTTGGTATGGTAATGAAGAAGTTGGTAAAAGAGCTTGTACTGTTATTCCGTTAATGAATGGAGTCAATGTAGAAACTGGTCCAAGAGCTAGAATGGCAAAATTCGCTGGATTTAAAGATAATGGGGTAATTGGATTTCATATTGCAAGAGCTGATGAAATGTTATTAAATTATCAACGTATTATGGAATTGCTTGATGAGTTAGATACTTCTGCACCAGCTCGCGCCGATTTTGATTTTAAAGGAACTGGTAAATTAGGTATTGGTGTAATTGAAGCTCCAAGAGGAACTAATGTTCATATGGCTAATATTAAAGATGGTAAAACTCAATTTTATTCAGCTATAGTGCCTACTACTTGGAACATCCCAACAATGGGACCTGCAACCGAAGGATACTCTCATGAATTAGCTCCTCATGTTATAAGAGCATTTGATCCTTGTTTATCCTGTGCTACTCATGTAATGGTTGTAGATGATGATGATAAAAAAGTATTAAAAAATGAAATGTTAAAAATCTAAAAATAGCTAAATTACGAGGAATTATATGCCTTATCATGCAGAGACACTAGTTGTTGGTTGTGGAAATGTTTTATTTAAAGATGATGGATTTGGACCAGCAGTTATTCATAAATTAGAGGATTACTTTGAAGATAAAGAAATGCCTGATGAAACTATGTTAATTGATGCAGGAACAGGGGCAACTCATTTTATATTCTCACTTCCTGATGAATATTGGAAGAAAGTTATAGTAGTTGATGTTGTCGAATTTGATGCTGAACCAGGCACAGTTAAAGTTTTCAGCCCTTATGATATGCCAAAAGGAAAATATGAGAATGTTCATACCTGGCCTGTAGAAGAGCCACTCCATGAACTTGCTAAAACTTGTGAGGTTATTATAGTGGGATGTAAACCTCAGGAAATCTCTTCACCTGATGTAGAAATGGGTTTAACAAAACCTGTTAAAGAGGCAATTCCTGAAGCTATGAATATTATTTTAAAAGAAATTGGGGAGTTATGAAATGTTTTCTAGAATAAAAAAAGCTTTATCAGGACCTAATGAACCTGAAAAAGAAGAAAAAAAACCAGTAGAGGAGAAACCACAAGAAACTTCTTCACCAACTAAACCTCGTGTAGGTTACATCCATTTAAGTGGTTGTAGTGGTGATGGTATGTCTTTAACAGAGAATTATGATATTTTAGATGTTGTTCTTATGGATATGGTTGACATTGTATATGGTCAAACATTAGTTGATAGATGGGACATGCCAGAAATGGATTTATGTTTAATAGAAGGATCAGTATGTCTTCAAGATGAACATAGTATTAAAGAATTAATGGAAGCTAGAGAAAAATCACAATTAGTTTGTGCATTCGGTTCTTGTGCTGTTAATGGTTGTTTTACAACTTATGCTCGTGGAGGCCAACAAGCACAACCTCAGCAAGAATCTTTTGTTCCAATCAGTCAATTAATAAAAGTAGATTTAGCACTTCCAGGTTGTCCAGTTTCCCCAGAAATGATTGCAAATACAGTCATTGCTTTAACTGAGGGTAATATGACATATTTACAACCAGCTATTGATTTAGCTAACTGCACAACAGCCTGTGGTTGCGATTTATTAAATAACGTCATACGTAATGCTAGATGCACAGGATGCGGAACTTGTGCACTCGCATGTCAAACTAGAGCTTTAAACATGATTGAAGGAAGACCTCATCTAAACAACGCCAGATGCATTAAATGCGGCTGCTGTTCTACATCATGTCCAAGAATGTGGTTACCTGTAAATCAAATTAAAGAAAATACCGGGTTATGAGGAGGAATAAGAAAAATGGTATTAGGTACATATAAAGAAGCATTATCTGCAAGAGCTACAGATTCAAAAATTCAAAAAGTAGCACAAGATGGAGGAATAGCTTCAGCATTACTTATCCATGCTTTAGAAGAAGGTATCATTGAAGGTGCAGTAGTAGCTGGAGATCCCAACGATGATTGGGCACCATATCCACAAGTAGCTACCAACGCAGACGAAGTATTACAAGCAGCAGGAACAAAATATTCCATGTCACCAAACGTATTTGGAATAAAAGAAGCTGCTCGCCAATTTGGTCTTGAAAAAATAGGCACAGTCGTCGTGCCATGTCAAATGCAAGGAATTAGAAAAGCACAAGCTTATCCATTCTCTATTCGATTTATTGGAGATAAAATTAAATTATTAATCGGAATTTTCTGCATGGAAAACTTCCCAATGGCATCATTAGATACCTTTTCAGAAGCCATGATGGACTCCTCATTAAATGATGTTAAAAAAATGGATATCGGAAAAGGAAAATTCAGAATCAACACCACAGACGGAACAAAAGACATCCCACTTAAAAAAACTCATGGTTATGAACAAAGCGGATGTAACATCTGCAATGATTATGTCGCAGAATGGTCTGATGTTTCAACAGGTTCTGTCGGATCTCCAGACGGATGGTCAACTGTTTTAACTAGAACTGACAATGGCGTTGATTTATTCACTTCAGCTGTTGACGTTGGCTTAATCGAAACAAAACCTATCGAAGAAGTCAAACCAGGATTACCTTTACTTGAAAAATTAGCTAAAGGCAAAAAAGATAAATCCAAAAAAGAAATCGAAAGAAGAACAAAAATGGGCATTCCAACACCCGTTCTTTATTAAATCTTATTTTTCTTTTTACTTTTTTTTTAAAGAGTTGTTACACTACAACCTTCTTTTTCCACAATAACAGTATGCTCTTTTTGAGACACCCAACAACCCGTTTTTTCTTTTAAAGGAGAATATGGATAAATCGCCATAGCCTCAGATAATTGTTTAAGCGCAGAATATGCTCTCGCTGGTTTAAAATCTTTAGTTAACCATCTACCAGAAAACGGCAAATACGGATAATTCTTCTCAATATTTTTTAAAACTTTAACAGTATTTTTAAGTCTAAAAGGCTTATCTGAAATAAAAGAAAAAATATACGCCCCCGGCGAATCATTAACCCAACCTACACCATCAGTAGCAAAAGGCTCAATAGCTATCACCTGACATTCTTCTAATCGAGTAGTATCATGATTATTAATATTAGGAATAGATAATCCCGCATGAAGATTATATTTCTCTAAACTATGACCTGTTAAATTAGATATAGGATTTAATTGATATCCTTTAATAGCCTCACTTATCGCTTCTCCAATTTTATATACCTCCACACCATCCCTCACTGTAGCTATTGCCGCATCAAGCCCCGCAGCCGAAGCTTCAATTATCTCAGCATTCCTATTTAAAACATCATCAGAAAAATCCTCTTTTAAATTTTCACCATCCGCCATTATTGTCACAGCAGAATCAGCAATATAACCATTAACTTCCGCACCCAAATCTAATTTAACCAAATCCCCTGCACAAATTCGTTTTTCATCTTTAAAAGGAGAAGTATAATGTGCAGCTATCTCATTTATAGAAACATTACACGGAAACGCAATTCCCGCACCCTTTTTTCGAATTTCACTTTCTACAAACTCAACCAAATCTAAAACCAATGTCCCTTCCTTAATCATTTTAGAAGCCTCTTTACGAACATCCGAAACAATTTCCCCAGCCTTTAAATAACATTCAATCATATTATCTCCTTTTTTAAAAAACTTAATAATATATACATATTTACTATGATTTATATAATTATTAATAATTATCCTCAAAATTCGATTTTATCCTATTTTTATATCCAATATAATTTTAAAATAATTTATATAAAAATGATAAAATTAATATACTCACAAACATAAAATTAAAATTAATATAATAATAATTTAATTTAACACTAAAATATAATTATCAATATAAAAAAAAATATAATAATCAAATAAATTGGAGAGAAAAAAATTATGAACATACCCACATTATCTACAGAATGGTTTTTCATTATAGTTTTAATCATTGTTTGTGTGGTCATAATAGTTGTTGTTGCTCTATGGAGAAGTGTTGCAAAATCTAAAAATGAAGTTTCAGCTCTATCAAAAGAAATAGAACTTAAAAAAATGTCCATGGTAGAAAAAGATATCGAATCCAAAAGATTAATGGACAATCCAATACCATTACCCAAAGATCAACAAGAAAGCCTTTCAGCTATTAGAAAATCAACCACAGAAGTCAGAAGCGAAGTAGGATTCCTACATAGCGAAATCAATGAAAGATTAGCTCGTTTAGAAGCACAAACAGAACAGAAAAAACTTGAAAAAATGCTTAAAGAAATAGAAGAAAAAGAAAAAAAACTTGAAAAAACTGGATAGGTGATAAAAAAATGGAAGTAGTTGAAGCAATCGCGGTTGTTATTTTAATAATAGCTATTCTAGTTTTAATCTTATACTACCTACAAAATAGCCCTGGTACTATGCAAAAAATTAGAAATTATGTCCCCGCTAATGTTGATTCCCCTATGAATGAATTTATTAATGAAGAGGAAGATATCCCTAGTTCTAATGAAGATTTATCTAATTTGGATGAAAGTGAAGAAAAGGAAGGTATTCGTAAAAAAATTAAAGTTAAATTAGGTGATATTGACATGTCCACTTTTGATACTGATGCATTTTCTAAAAAAATTGATTCTTTTTTAGATGAAAAAAGCGATCAACTTATTAAAGAATGGTCTTTAGCAACAACTAATGATTTAGATGTTCTTGAAAAGAAATTTTCTGATACTGCTAATTCTGTTGATGATTTAGAAAAAAAATTCAAGAAATTTAAAAAAAGTTCTGTTAAGTTTCGTGAGGAGACTGAATCTAGATTAGATGATTTAGATAAAAGAATAAATTCTCTTGAAAATAAATAAAATAATTTTTTTTCTTATTTTTTTTATATCTTTTTTTTATTTTTGGGGTTATGTTTATATATTAGGTTAATTTAATATTATATTGTTGTTCATACAACTGAATTTATTTTTTTTTTTATAGCAGGGTGGGGTAGTCTGGTGATCCCGCGGGGCTCATAACCCCGAGAGCCCTAGTTCAAATCTAGGCC
>CANQZY010000077.1 GCA_947628455.1 uncultured Methanobrevibacter sp. | reverse complement strand
GATTGCGGGTGGTTTTGTATAAAGCGTGTGACGATATTCATAATATTGACGCATATCATCAAGAACATCTTTATATCTATCAAGAGCATTTTGTTCTTTAAGTTGTGAAATTAAATTTGAAAGCATTCCTCCTGGAATTTGATATAATAAAACATCAGTATCAATTTTCTCAGCTATTGGATCAATTAAAGCTAAATATTTTTCTTTTATTTGATCAAAATATTGTTTAATATAATTTAAAGCTTTTAAATCAATGCCTGTATCATAAGGTGTTCCTTGAAGAGCTGCCACAATACTTTCTGTTGGAGGTTGACTTGTACCCCAAGAAAGTGGAGAAATAGCTGTATCTAAAATATCAACTCCAGCTTCACATGCTGCATAATAACTTATAGGCGTAATACCACTAGTACAATGACCATGTAAATCAACGAGCAAATCTGTTTCTTCTTTTAATCTAGATACTAGTTCATAAGCAGTGGATGGATTTAATAATCCTGCCATATCTTTAATAGCTACAGAATCACAATTTAAAGATTCAAGTTCTTTTGCAAGATTTACAAAATCATCTAATGAATGAACAGGACTTATTGTATAACTAATTGTTCCTTGAACATGCGCTCCTTGATCTTTAGCCGTTTTAATTGTTTGTTCCATATTACGTATATCATTTAAAGCATCAAAAACTCTAAAGACATCGACACCATTTTCATAAGCTTTCTCAACAAATTTAATTACAATATCATCAGGATAATGTTTATATCCAACAAGGTTTTGACCTCTTATAAGCATTTGAATTGGTGTTTTATTAATCTCTGACTTTAATTGTCGGAGCCTTTCCCATGGATCTTCATTTAAATATCTAATACATGTATCAAAAGTAGCTCCACCCCAACCTTCAATTGAAAAATAACCCACTTTATCCAATTCTTCAGCTATTGGAACCATATCACAAGTTCTCATACGAGTAGCTAAAAGAGATTGATGTGCATCTCTCAATACGGTTTCTGTTAATTGTACTTTTTTCATTAATTAAACACCATCCATTAAAAATTAGTTAATAAATTATTAGTAATTATATTTTTTATAGAATAAAAAAGTTTGCACATATTTTAAAGATAATAAGAATTATATTGATAGATTTGTATTTAAATAAAATAATCTAAATTAATTATAATATAAAACTAAAAAAATTAAAGAATTTATCTTTCAAGTTCACCAGAAATGAATTTTTCAACATTCTCATATGCTAAATCATCGGTTAATTGAATTGGAGGATGTTTCATTACATATGACGAAATAGATGTTAATGGGCCTCCAATTCCTCTTTCAAGTCCTAATTTACAACATCTAATAGCATCAATAACACATCCTGCTGAATTTGGAGAATCTTCAACACTTAATCTAAGTTCAATATTCATAGGAACATCTCCAAAAGTACGTCCTTCCATTCTTAAAAAGCATAATTTATTATCTTTTTGCCAAGGAACATAATCACTTGGTCCAATGTGAATATCTCTATCATCCATTCTTTTAGAAAGTATTGATTGAACAGCTTCTGTTTTAGATTCCTTTTTAGAATCCAACCTATCTCTATTAAGCATATTTAAAAAATCAGTGTTTCCGCCAGTGTTAATTTGATATGTTTTATCTAATTTAACACCACGATCATTAAATAATTTTGCAAGTGTTCGATGAGTTATAGTAGCTCCTATTTGTGCTTTAATATCATCTCCAACAATCGGAATTCCTTTTTCTTTAAATTTATCGGCCCATTCATCATCGCTTACAATAAAAACAGGCATACAATTTATATATGCAATTCCTGCATCTAGTGCACATTGAGCATAAAATCTAGCTGCTTTTTCAGAACCTACAGGTAAATAATTAACAAGAATTTCAGCACCACTATCTTTTAATTCTTTTACAACATCTACAGGATCCTCTTCACTTACTTTAAATGTGTATTCCTCATCATAATTAGACATATGCTCCGCAACACCATCAAAAACGTGACCCATTTTAACTTTAACATCATATTTAGGAATATTTTCTTGAAAAACTGAAGTACAATTTGGTTTTGCGAAAATAGCTTCATTAACAGTCTTTCCAACTTTTCTCTCATCAATATCAAAAGCAGCAACAACTTCAATATCGCTTGGTTTATATCCTCCAATATTCCAATGCATTAAACCAATAGCATCTTCAGGATCTTTACCATCATAATAATGAATTCCTTGAATTAAAGAATTAGCGCAGTTTCCTATACCTACTACTGCTATTTTAATTTTACCCAAAATAAACACCTACTATTAATAAAGTTTATAACATTTAATTTACCTATATTTATACTTAAATTAGTTAATAAAAGTTATGTTTATATTATGAATATATGATAAGGAGAATTTATGAATCCCTATTTTAAAATTATACGCCCTGGAAATGTGGTAATGGCTTTAATAGCAGTAATTTTAATAGCCATTATTAATTCTAAATTTACAATACCTCTCATTTTATCATTATTTGCAGTGATTTTTGCAATGAGCGGAGGAAATGTTATAAATGACTATTTTGACTATAACATAGATAAAATAAATCGCCCCCAACGCCCAATTCCATCTGGAGAAATATCAATAAAAGCTGCTAGAAATTATGCTTATTTTCTATTTATAACTGCAATAATAATGGGAATTTTAATATATTTATTAACTAACAATTTTATCCCCTGTGGAATTGTAATTTTTGCAGTAATTATATTATATTTATATGCATATATATTTAAATCAACTCCTCTTATTGGAAATTTAATTGTAGGATTTATGACAGGATTATGTTTTATATTTGCAGGATATACACTTAATAATCATGAAATAATAAGAATAGCCTATTATTTATCATTCTTTGCATTTATGATGACTACAGCACGTGAAATCACAAAAGACATAGAAGATATAGAAGGAGATAAAAAAGAAGGCGCCAATACATTTACTATAAAATTTGGAAAAAAAATATCAGCAATTTTAGCAAGTTGTTTTATAATAATAGATTCTATATTATGCCCATTACTTTACTTTTATCATATTTTTAACATAATATATTTAATAATAGTTGCTTTTGCAGTTATTCTATTTATTTATTCAGCTATTTTATTAATAAAAAACCAGAATTCTGAAAACTGTGGAAAAGTTTCAAAATATTTAAAAATAGGAATGTTAATTGCATTTATATCTTTCGTTTTTGGTTCATTTTAATAAAAATTATATATAACAATAACATTCAAATATAAAAATATTGTTAATACTCATGAGGATAATATGAAAGTTGTATGCTGTAAAAAATGTGGAGCTAAATATCAATTAGATGACAATGATGATATTAGTGTTTTTGAATGTAATTCATGTGCTGGTGATTTAGAGCTATGTTACGAAAGTTCTTCTTTTAAATTTAATAATTCCACTAGTAATAATATAAAATCTAAAAATCAGGATATTGCCCAATGTATAGATTGTGGTTTAAAATACAAAATTAATCAAAATGAAAATATCTCAGATTATGAATGTAGTAGTTGTGGTGGATCCTTAAAATATTTAAATGATGATCTAAACAAAAATCAAGAAAATAATATTAAAAAACAAAATAAAGAAAAAATTGAATATAATAGTGATACAACAGATGAAATTTCTTCAAAAACTGAAAATAATTACAATCCTACAAATACAATTAAATCAATTCCACATAAATTTGAACATTACTTCTCAGAAGAACATATTAAAAATATAGTTCAAAAAGAACATAATGAAGAAAAAACAAATAAACCTAAATCAACAGCAAAAACTACAATTCCAAAATCTATTATGTCCAAATTTGGAAAAGAATTTTCTATTCCTAGATCTAATGATTATAATGTTTTAAAAAATTATCTTAAAGAAGAATATTATAAAGAAATGCTAAAATATTATGATATAACAGAAATTCCCCGTAATTTATCTTTAAACACGTATAATTTAAATTTTTTAAAAAATCTTAAAAATGAAGCTCTTGAAAATAAAGAAAGACTTGAAGATGCATATTGGTTACTTGGAATAGCATCATTTATCTTTATTGTAAGTTTAATTGAAATATTATTAATTAATACAGGCATTGGAATTTTTGGAATAATTATAGCTATACTAATTATATTCATATCAATATATAAAGCTAGAGATAAAATAACTACCAAAAAAAGAATGAAAATTATTAGAGATCATCTTTTAACTTTACCTGAAGATTACTATGTTTTCTATGATGTAGAATTACCAAATTCTACATATGGAATTAATCATTTAGTTGTAGGTCCAACAGGAATATATGTCATTATATCTCAAAAATATAATCCAAAAACTACTCTTAACTCTGATAATGAAAACAACCATTTAATTGGGGAACTTGAAGAGACTAGAACAGTCGAAGAGATTATAACCCCTCAGGAAAATAAATTTAGATATGCAACAAAATTAACTAAATTTCCTCAAGATAATCAAATAAAACAAAAAGCTTTAACATTAGGAGAAAATTTAATTAATTTTCTTAATGAAAATGGAATTTTAAGCTGTTTTGTTGAACCATTAGTTGGATTTGTAAATAATGAAGTTGTAGTTATAAATATGCCATTAACAGATGAAGATCTATTTATAGATGAATTACTTTATAAAATTGAATATGGTACTGTAAAATTAGATAAAGAAACAATTGATAAATGTGCAGTTCTTTTAAGTAAATATGCTGCCGATTGTTCAGATGAAGATGAAACATATAAAAATTATAATTAAATTTTTACATTTCTTTAAGAAAATTAACTTTTATTTTTGACCATAAATTTTCAAATCCATGCTTTAAATCAATAGATAACATTTTTCTATTAATTTCTTGTCTTAATTCAAAATTATTCATTAAATTATAAAAACTTTCAATAATAACATCCTCACTAACATCAGTACCTAAACCTAAATTAATAAAACCATTATTAAAATTACCAAATGAATTAGCTAATTCTTCTTCATTTTCACAAAGAACAATTGAAGGAACTCCTAAAGAACAAGCCTCATACATCGATTCACTTCCTGAAGTAAAAATAATATCTGCTTTTACTATGAAATTACTTATACTATTAACCTTTTCATGAATAACAACATTATTATAAATACTATATTTATTTATTATCTCTTCCTTGTTAGAATATTCAATTCCTAAAATTATAACAATACGTTTTGAGAATCCACTAGTTATTAAAGCATTTAAAACTTTTTCAGTTAGATTATTAATATCTGCTCCTTCAAATATTATTAAAACATCAGAGATCTCTTTAGTAATTAATTTAGGGCTCTGCAAATAAAACTCATCTCTTAAAAGATAATAATTATGTCCAGTAAAAACATTTTCTGCATCAAATTCATATTCATAAAATGGATTAAATACTAAATCTGCTTTTTCAATACCTGGACCTAAATCATGTAAATTAACAACAAAATAACCGACATCTTTAAGTGAAGAAATATATTCTAAACTAGTATTTGAAATATCATTAATTACTAAATCAGCACCAATTTTTTCTAAAGTTTCTAGAATATCAGAAAATTCATCATAAACAATATAATTATAATTAGATTCATTAATTATGTTAATATCTAATTCATGATTCTTATTTAAAACAAAAATAACATCATGAAAAATAAGTTTAGATGCCAGAGTAAGACATCTATAAACATTAGTTCCTATTTCTTCAAATGCATTAACAACAATAGCTATTGTTTTTTTATTAATTTCTTTTTCAGCCACCCAAAAATCATCATAATTTATTACTTTAACTGACTCCACTCCTGAAATACGAACAACATCAAGATTTAAACCTAAAAAAGATTCTGGAGTTACAAAAGATCTGCGAGTCATTAAGAAGTTCCCTGTTTCTCTCAGTTCCAAAGGAAGGTTTTCTTCACTATCTCTTTTTGAATATAATGGGAAAAATCTTTGATTTTCAACATCATAACTCCAACTTAAATGTTTATCTTCTTTTACTGAAATAACACTTTCAACTTCAAAATCTTCAAATTTTTCAATAGCTTTATTTAAACTTTCAACCTTAAGTAAGGGAGAATCTGATGAAAGTACAATAACAATATCATATTCATCAAATGATTGTTTTTCCTTTTGTAATAAAGTTTCAAAAACAATTGTGTTAATATCATTTTTATTAATATTATTAATTCGTATACTAGTTGCTCCAAATAAATCAGCTATCATACAAACTTCAGAATCATCACTACCTACAACAACATCATCAACATAAATAGAATTTTTAGCTATATCAATAGCATA
>CANQZY010000076.1 GCA_947628455.1 uncultured Methanobrevibacter sp. | reverse complement strand
CGGGTCGTAGGCTTGGAAGGCCCAAGTAATAACCAGACTATACCACAACTGCAAAAATGCGGCGTCCGGGATTCGAACCCGGGTCTCTAACGTGGCAGGCTAGAGTCTTAACCAGACTGGACTAACACCGCATACAATAAAAAAATAATTATAAATAATTTATGTTCTAATATTATAAATAATTTACGGTATTCATTTACCCAATATTTGTTTAATAATATACTTATCTCCACTATCAAATGATTTAGTAACTAATAATAAAATTAAATAAATAACAATACTAACAGGAATAGCAACCCAAATGTTTAAATCTAAAATATACAATATAAATCCAAAAATTATAGAAGAAACACAAACCTTAACAACATCAAAAAGCAAATGCCTTCCAGGAAGCAAAGAAAGTTTTTTCAATGTAAATAACTCTAAAAATAAAATCAAAATTTCACTTAAAACAGTAGCTATTGAAGCACCAATATAAGAATAATTAGGAATCAAAAATAAATTCAAAACAACATTAAAAATAGCAGCCACAATATAAATTTTAGTAACAGAATACTCTTTATGAGAAGCATTAAGCTCATTAGAAGCAGCACCATTAATAAATAAAAAACAAACAGTCCAAATTAATATATTTAACACTGAAGAAGCATCACCATATTGAAAACCATAAATAAAATGAATAATATATTTAGAATAAAATAAACAACCAATAGCTAATGGTATGGTAATCATTGATAAATATTTAGTTGATTTTTCAAAACTAGCCACCAACAATGATTTTTGATTTTTAAACTGCTTACTCATAATAGGAAAAATTACAGCCGTATATATAGAATAAAACAAAGTTAAAACATCAAGTAACTTATAAGTTGCATTATAAATACCTGTTGCATAAGCACCAACCATTTGTTCAAGCATAACTACATCAATTGAATAATAAATAGTATAAAATATTCCAGTAATTGCAAAAGGCATACCCCACTTTAATAATTTAACCCAAAATTTTTTATCAAATGAAAATTTTGGAATAGTTATAAAATTTCTTAAAGCATAAACAATATATAAAAGAGATACAGCATTAGCCAAAATATACGCCCATGTAATCCCATTTAACCCTAAATTAAATACCACTACCATAACAATAAAAACTAACGTAAAAACTGCAAGTAAGGTATTAGCTATTGCAGGATACTTTCCTTTTTCATATGCCTGAAACATACCAGATAAAAGACCCACAAAATTTTTAATAACACATTCAATACAAAAAAGTAATGTGACATAAATTACAATTATATTTTGATTACTTATTAATAATATAATAAAAACTACAACTAAATATAATATTGAAAGAATAAACTTTAAAGGAATTGCATTTCCCAAATATTTTGATACAATACTATTATCTACAGAAACACTTCTTATAATATGAGTACTCATTCCAAAATCAGTAATTACAGAAAACATCATAGACATTGATAATGCAAAACCAAATATACCATAATCACTAACACCCAAATATCTTGCAATTACAATTGTCCAGATAAATGCTAGAACACTAGTAATAATTTGACTAGACATCATCCAACTCATATTTAAAAATATTCTCTTAATTTGATTAACCATTAAGATATAACTTAGAATTTTAATATATTAAAATTTATCTAGAAAAAAAAGAAGTATATAATAAATATTATAACTAACCAATCAATAAATAAGAATACCTAGATCTAGTATCCTTAAACAATAAAAAAAAATAAAAACTAAAATAATTTTCTTAAATTCTTAAAATAAAAAAAAATAATTAAATTTACATGCTTAAAAAGAGAAGTGAACCTAGATTTTAGTTGCTTTAATACAAATCCAATTTTCACCATCTTTTTTATTTAATTCAATATCTTCAAAACCAGCTTGTAAAAGAGCTGATTGAAGCTCATCATCAGTATATATTTTCATATATGATCCATCCATCCATTCTTTATATTTATCCATTTGTCCATCTTCATATCTAACTTCATTTCCAAAACAAACAGTTCCACCTTTTTTAAGAACCCTATTAACTTCTTTTAAATCATTGACAAAATCAGGCCAAAAATAAATAGTTTCAAAACCAGTTATTAAATCAAAATAATTATCTTTAAACGGCATTTTAGATACAGAACCTTCTAAAACATCAACAATTCCTTCTTGAATTGCTTTTTTATTGCGATTTTTTGTTTTTTCAACACTTACTTTTGAATAATCAATACCCACTACTTTTCCATTGGGAGCTACTTTATTAGCAAATCTATCTACATTAACACCTCCACCACAACCAATATCTAAAATATAATCCCCTTCATCAATAGTCAAATGACTACAAACCCACCTAGCAAGTTGCTCATGAGAAAAATTCATACGATTTAATATTTTATCTCCTAAATCTCCTTCAGGTTTTCTTGCATTTTCAATAAATTTTATATCTTTTACATTATTCTTTTCTACATTCTTTTTATCCATATCAATCACTTAAAACTCTTATTCTTCTTCTTTTTTTATTCCTTTTCTTGTTTTTATAGCTTGACCTGTATTAAAATCATGTATTTCATGAGCAGATAAAAGTGATTTTCCAAATCCTAATAATTTATCATCTTCACTTACTATTAAAACTTCATCATTTGTGCGGATATTTTCATCAGTATCTACAACAAATTTAGAAAAAACACTTTTTCCATCACGAACAAAAGGAACAGAATCCTCATTTACTACAATTCTATTTTTTGGATATTCCATATGTGCATGTAATCTCTTTGCCCCTTCTTTAGATAAAATTAAATAACTATCCGATGCTCTCATATTAACTATCGGAACTTTACCATCAAAAACATGCCTAATTTTACCTGTTTTTTTACTTTTTTCTATATTAATATCGTCTCCACTAAATAAAGCTGATCCTGATCCAATACCAAATTGATAATCAGCTATAGCTTTAATCTTTTTTAAATCATTTTTTAAGTATCTAATTTCATTAGATTGAGGATGTTTATCATAAAGATCTATATTTAAATCTTTAATAATTTTAGAATGAATTAAAACTTGATCATAATATTTTATAAATTCAAATAAAATATCTTTAAGAAATTCTAAACTATCAGCATCCCTATTTTTTGGAGATTCATTTTGACCTAATGGATAAATTTCATCAATCTCTAAAGGAATTAAACCAAAAGGAATATCTAAAACCATAAAATCAGTTTTATCTAAATCAATTTCATTTTCAGATCCATAAACATAAAACTCTCCTAATTTTCCTGAAAGATATTTAGAATAAGGTTTTCTTGAAGGAGGTAAAATTACTAAATCCCTTTTTTTAGGCATTTTTCTTAATTTTTTCAGATGCCGTTTAACTTCACTTCTTAAAAGAGATTCTGGGCCTGTATAAAAAAATGCAGATTTTTTACTTCTAGGATCATATTTTTCTAAATCTTCATAATAATTAGTTAACTGTCTATATGCATTTAAAAGTTGAGGATGAACTCTACATCTTTCTTCTACAAGTTCCATTAAATTACCATCATAAATCGCCTGTCTAATAAGTCTTAACTCTGCAAATGAAACATATAAATTATGTTTAGCTATTAACTTTGTTCTTTCTTTTTTAGACATTTCTCTAAGTTCATCAGGTGTGTAATTACTGCAAACTTCACAAGAACACGGCATTTCTTTAAGATTTTCAAGTTTAAATGTTCCTCTGGTAGATAATAATCTATCATCTTCCGCATAAAGAACATAAGCAGCTGAATCAAACAAATCACATCCCATAGCCACACATAAAGAAAAAACCATCGGATGACCTGCACCCATTAAATGACGAGATTTATTATCAGGCAAATAAGCTACACTATTCATCACAATATCCACTAAATCTGCATAATTATAAGACTCCATTAAAGGAACAACAGCACCAATAGGATATAAATCAGCATTTAACTTTGTTAATTCAGCCCCACATTTTCTTCTTAAATCTAAAAAAGTAGATCCTTGAACAACAGAATTTAAAGCCATTCCCATATTAGTAGACCTTTTATAATCAACAGCTTCTTTAGCTCTATTAAGCGTGATTTTTAAATCTTTTTCTGCTTTTTCACGATTTACAAATGGTGCTGTTGGAATATCAAGACTTGTTCCAATATCTGTTTTAATCAAATTTTGAAATTCAATAATTTCCTTATTAGTTATATCTATATCTCCATATACAGACAGCTGAAAAGATCCCGAATCCGTCATTATAGGACCATTAAAATTTATTAAATTATGCAATCCTTTATCAATTGCTTTTTGTTTTAATTCAGGATCTTTATAAATTAAATAAGCATTTGTGATTACAATATCTGCACCACATTCTTTAACATCAATAACTTGTTTTTTCGGATGAATTACCGGCATTAAATTAGGTGTTTTTATATTTCCATGATTCGTTTTTAAAACACCAACTCTAGCCCTATTATCTTTAGCTTTAATTTCAAACATACGTAAAAAAATTTCCTAAAATTTATTATTAATTTTATTTATATAAATTATTGTATAAATACCTAATAATCCTTTTATCCTATCAAACATTATATAAAAATAATAAAAAAAAATATAGCAAAAATTAAGTATAAATATTTTTAATTATTTTCCCACTTAACATAAAAAAAATTACTATTTAAATACTGTCTGATTTTTGATAAAAATTTTATTATTGTGATAAAATGAAATATGAAAATAATATATTAAATAAAAATATTTTTGATTTAATTAATGAATTATTTAAAAAAGAAAAAGAAAGTAAAAATCCTAATTATAGAAATAACTTTTTTAATAAAAATAAAGAAAATTTCGTATTAACTGATGATGGTTCTTACTCCGTTAAGTCTAAAGAGATTAACAATAAAATAGAAACTCTACATACATCCAGCGGAGCTATTAGCGAGTCTTTTGAAAAATTTATAAATCCCCTTAAATTTAAAAATAAATCCAAAATATCTATTTTAGATATCTGTGCAGGATTAGGATATAATAGCTCAGCTGCAATTGCTGAATTTAAAGAAAAAGATTTAAAAATTGACATGGTAGAAATTTCTAAACCTACACTTGCATGCGGTATTTTAATTCCTTCTCCCATCCCCGAACATAATATTACAAAAAAAGCTATTGAAGATAGCCTAATTAAACAAAAATATGCTAGTTTATCCCTACAACAAAAAGATATTCCTGAAAATATTAAAATCAATATATTTATTGATGATGCAAGAAAAACTATTCAAAATTTAAATTCCAATAGTTATGATGCAATATTTTTAGATCCTTTCTCGCAAAATATGTCTCCTGAATTATTTTCACTGGATTTTTTTAAACAATTTAGAAGAGTTATTAAAGATGATGGAATTATTTGCACATATACTTCATCAGCACCTGTAAGAGCAGGATTTATTGAAGCTGGTTTTCATGTAGGTGCTGGACCTATTTTTGGAAGAAAACAAGGAGGTACTCTTGCTAGTCTATCTGTTGATAGTTTATATGAATCATTACCCCAAAATGATGAGATTAGAATCGCACTATCTGATGTGGGAATTCCTTTTAGAGATATTAATTTAAATAACAATAGTGAAGATATTCTTAAAAATCGTGCTTTAAAACGAAAAGAATCTCGTCATAATACTAAAATTTCTTCAGCTGTTAAAACTCCGATCTTTTTAACTAAAGATATGAATGATGAAAAATTAAAACGTCGAGTAGAAAGAAATTTATCTAAAATGAATATACCTTCAACAACTTCTAAAGAAGCATTTTTTATTTTAGAACCTGAAGATAGCTATGAAAAAAAACAAACTTATCAGAATAATTCTAGAAAAAGAATTATAGAGATGATTAAGAGGTTAGATATTGTTAAAAATAATATATAATTTATTATAATTTGTTTTATTAAAATCTTATTTAATCAATTAAGTTAGATACTTCCCTTTTTTAGATTATATTTTTAAATTTAGACTGTTTTCATATATTTTAGTAAATGGTATTTTTATTGTTTTTATTGTATTATTCATTTTTTAATAGATTTATTGGAACAGTGATGTAAAATTAATAATATTTTTTTATAATAATTTTAATTTTACTGGTGATTTGGTAAATATTGTGTTATTTGAAAATGTGTTTTTATTATTCTATAATCAAAAAATTTATATAAGATCAATTATTATTTGAAATTGGTGAAAAATATGAAAGGTAATAGTAATACTAGTAAATCTAGTAATAAATATAAAATGGGCCTTATGGGTTTTTCATTAGTTACTTTAGCATCTCTTATGAGTATACGTAATTTCCCTACTATGGCTTTAGTACAATGGCAATTAATTGCTTTTACAATTATGGCTGTTATACTTTATTTAATACC